>DATMYB010000388.1:0-2844 GCA_035561215.1 Syntrophomonas sp.
CACCATGGTTGACCTGGATTTGATCCGGCAATTGCGACCCGATTATATCATTGCTGCCGAGGGCGCCCGGCCGGTGCAGCCTGCAATAGAAGGAATTGGCGGTCCCGGGGTGTTTAACGCCTGGGATGTCTTAGCAAACGATCCTCCCCTGGGCAGGAAGATCGCGGTTCTGGGGGGAGGAGCGGTCGGATTGGAAACTGCGCATTTCCTGGCTTTAAAAGGCACTATCTCTGATTCAGTGCTCCGCTTTCTGTTTAGCAATAACGCGGAAAGCCCGGAAAGGCTCAAACAATTGATCTTCCAGGGCAGCAAACAGATCACCGTTTTTGAAAAGATGCCCAGAGTCGGTAATGGTGTTGGCCGAAGCAGCATATGGGGGCTGATGAATGAACTCAGGAAGCACGGTGTACGGATTGTCAATCGGGCCAGCGTCCATTCATTCCATGATCGTATGCTCTCCTATGAAAAAGACGGAAAATTGAACAGTGAGGAATTTGACAACCTCATTGTTGCGGTGGGCTCCCGACCGGTGCGAGAATTGGCGGAAGCCCTGCCGGAAACGGGTATTCCCTTTACCGTAATTGGCGACAGTTTGGAACCTGGACAAATAACTGACGCTATCCACCAGGCCTTTCTAGCGGTTATGAACGATCTTTGCTAGAAGGATTATTTTATAGTGGTCTGTAACACCTAAAAATTTGGTTCCCACCGGCCAAATTTCCGCAGGGCTGCGTTGTCGTCAATCGCAATACGTCCAGTATTACTCATTCCTCCGCCTTCCCCTGCGAAAATTTTTCTCGGCGGATAACCTAAACCTTTAGGTGTTACAGACCACTATTCGTAAATAAAGGAGTTGAGCCTGATGGTTTCAACTAAAAGCTATCCAGGTGTGGAATATTATGAATGCAAGGTTGATGCATTAACCACCAGCCTGCTGGTATATATTTATTGGTTAGATGGCATCCTGATCGACAGCGGCCCTTTCCGATTACAGAAGGGGATTGATCAATTCTGTTCCGGAAAGCGTTTGGATAAAATAGTTCATACCCATTTTCATGAAGACCATACCGGAAACACCGGATATTTAAGCCAAAAATACCATGTTCCCGCCTACATAGCGCCTTTATATATTGAAAAATGCAGAAAAGCCGCAAGGTTACCTTTATACCGCCAGGTATTCTGGGGAAAGCGGCCTGCCTTTGACCCGCTGCCTCTGCCGGACGTGATTGATAATGGAAACACCCGTTTAAAAGTGATACCTGCCCCCGGGCACACTGAAGATCACGTAGTCTTTTTAGATGAAAACGAGGGAAGGCTTTTTACCGGCGACTTGTATGTCCATTACACGACCAAGGTTATAATGCGGCAGGAGAATATGCCGGTACTGATGGATTCTCTGCGCCGGCTCTTAGGTGAGGACTTTGCTACTATTTTCTGTTCCCACGCGGGTGTTGTAGAAAACGGATATGAGCTGCTGCGGCGCAAACTGGAATATTTGGAAGAACTGCAAGACCGAGTTCTATCTTTGCATAAACAAGGATTGGAAATAAAAGAAATTTATCAGAAACTGTATCCTAAAAAAATGCCTATTCAATACGCCAGTAATGGTGAATGGTCGCCCTATCATATTGTTCGCTCGCTGGTAGAAGATCGGCAATCATAAATCGAGAATCGAGAATAGAGAGGGGAATTTGTGTGGACGTTTATCAACGCTTGCAGGAACGCCTGGATGCTCATGCGGCCGGCGCGCCGGCCCATGAGGCTTTTACCCGGATATTAAAAATAATGTTTTCGGAAGAAGAGGCTGAAGCGGCCTGTTATTTGACATTTGTACCCCAATCTTTGAGTAAAATAAGCAAAAAGTCTGGCATCGAAGAAGCCAGATTGTCCGAGCTTTTAGAGGCCCTGGCGGACCGTGGGGCCATCACTGGCATTAAGCTGAAGGAACAGACGGCTTATTGTTTGCTGCCCAATGTGCCCGGCCTTTTCGAATTTCCTTTTATGCGTGCCGAGCGGAATCCGCATATCAAGGAATTAAGTGAACTGTGGGAGCAGTATCATAAAGAAGCGTTTTCCGCAAACTTTGCCGGGTCGCCCACCCCACAGATGAGGGTTATCCCGGTGCAAAAATCCATACCACTTACCTCTGAAGTGGTAACCTACGACCAGGTGGTCGAAATGATCAACAAGGCCAAGGCCTTCAGTGTAACCAATTGCGCCTGCCGGGTTCATATGGGGAACAAATGTGATAATCCCATAGAAGTGTGCCTGGCCTTTGACAATATAGCCAAAGTGCTGGTAGACAGAGACCGGGCGAGATGGATTGATAAAGATGAAGCGCTACGCGTCCTGGACATTTGTGAAGAAAAGGGATTGGTTCATTGTATAAATAACTCCGGAGACAGACCGACTCTCATTTGTAATTGCTGCAGCTGCTGCTGTACGCTCTTGCGCGGCATAACCGAATATAATGCTCCCAATATAATAGCCACGTCGGCATTTATAGCAAGCCTTAATATCGACGAATGCATCGGATGTTTTGTATGTTCGGAGGATAGATGCCCCGTAAATGCCATAGAAGAAAAAGAGGATACTGTTGATATACGCCTGGATAAATGCATAGGCTGCGGTCTATGCGTTTCGGTCTGCCCTACCGAAGCTCTCTCCATGCGGAGAAGGGAAGTGGTTCCTCCGGTGCCAGCCACCGGTAAAGAACTGATGACTACTATTTTAAAAGAGAAAGGAAAACTGGAGAAGTTCACGCAAATTAATAATGAATAAGACCAAGTTAATAAATCTATATATCATTAAGCGATATCGAGAGGCTCCAGGAGAATATCCGGG
>DATMYB010000389.1:0-2106 GCA_035561215.1 Syntrophomonas sp.
AAGTAGATGATTTCTACGCCGACCGGCGCCAGCAGCTTTCCCAGCCCACCCGCCACAATGCAACCGATGGTACTCGAGGCTGATAAAATGGGAAACAGGCGCTTAGCCTGCTGGGTAGAACAGATATCGATCGCAATCAGCCAGATGAGAGGAGTAAGCTGAAAAAAAACCACCATAGAGCTCACCAGTAGAAATGGATAATAAACCGGCCATATCGTCCATGCAGCCATTTTGGAGATAAATAATATAATACCGTTTAACATAACCAAACCGGTCATAAATCCATACGTAAGCCGTAAGAATTTGGTGCGCTCCATTTTACCGGACAAATCTGCGATAACTGCCGACAACAGCAGCAGGCCGATCGCCTCCAACACATACATTTCGGGCAGATGCTCTACGCCATATCTTACATTAAAAATGGAGGCAGAAGAACTGATGCCAAGGACTTCCCCCATTCCCAACGAGAAAAACACCGGGATCATTAAAAGCAGACGATGTTTGTCCGCAGTTTGAATCGACAAGCGTCGTTTAATGATAGAAAACAATAACTCAGCTCCATTCACGAAAAATATATTATACTTGCTTACTTCGGCGCTTGGTTGGGATCGTGCGTCTGGATATAGGCCAGCAGTTGACGGCCAAATTCCGTATTGATATGGATCTGGCTGTAATCGATGATCTGGTTGTTCAGATATTGAAGGATCAATTTGTCCTTTCCTTCTGAACCGGGCATTATTCCGCTGAAAAAGAACTCCATTTGCTCGAATACGCCGGTCATCAAAGCGGTAAAGGGGCTGTTAAGCGGCAAATAAAGATAAATTGTTTCGATTCTTTGCAAGCGCAGATCTTTGAGCATGTGTTTTACTTCGTCGACCACGTTTCTTCCGTATTTATTTACGGTGATGAAAGCAATAATACTGGGATCATATTTTAGTTCTACTACAGCTTCGGAATCAGGTAATTCAGTTTCGGGATCAGGCTGCCAAAATTTTGCCTGTACGCCTAGATGACCATAAATTTGACTAATTATGTCGGTATGGTGGGCAGGAGCATACAATTCAACCGAATCTATCTGTGCCATATAGCGAAACAATATAGTTTCACTTTCACGCTGTCCGCCATATTCAATCGCCTTAAATTCAAAAGGCAGATCACTGGAAACAAGAATGGCGGTATCTCTCAAGTTCCACTTATATCCAACTCTTTGTGAATAGACATGGGTTGTTACCGCCCAGGTATACAAACCCGCAATTCCATTGGCCCGGGCCCAGGCTATTGTGGCTTCACCCAAATCGTTTAAGCATCCCGACCCTCTGTACTTGGGCGTCACGAAAGCATCGTCCACCACCGGCACCAGCATATCGTCGCCGTTGAATATCAAAGCGATATGTCCGAGAATTTCATTATCTTCACTCACGGCAACCAGCGATACCATCGTTCCCTCCTCATTCAATTGCCGCAATCGTTCCGGAAAATATACGTGTTCGTTGCTATAGGAATAGCCGTAAGCCATGTAGGCGCATTTGGATACTTCTACCGCTTCTTGTGGAAGCATGGGACGGATTTGAAAAGCAGGCATCGGTTCAGGCTGCTGGTTTGCTGTTGTATCAGGCAGTTCGGCTGTCTCAGATATTCTCCCCAGATATTTTACCAATCGGGTTTCTTTGCCGTCCTTGCCCAGATTGATAAAGGAAACTTCGTCCATATATTGGTACATAAGCCGTAATCCCAATCCTTTGGTGTTTTCCGCATCAAAAGATTTTTGATGGCCTAATTTATCCAATTCTTCCGGGTCAAAGGGCATACCTTGCTCTTTGATTGTTATCTCCAAACCCAGGGCGGTTTCCTGCAATATCAGTTCAAATCTTTCCTGTTCGTCTTCGGCAAAGGCGTGGTCGATAACGTTGACTACCGCCTCTTCGACTCCCAATTGAATTTCATTGGCCGTTTTTTCATCCAAGCCCAGGATACGGGTAAAAGATACGGTACTGTCCAAAACCAGCGGTAAATAACGCAGATTGTTAGGGACAAACAAACTGATGTAATTTGTATTGTTTTTCATTTTAAAACCTCCGGGCTGTATTGATTGCAGCGCAAATACTC
>DATMYB010000390.1:0-3024 GCA_035561215.1 Syntrophomonas sp.
CTTGTATTTTGTTTTAAAATCCCTTAAAACCAACTGTTCCATAAGAAATTTATATTTTTGTATTGTATGGAAATATTTCACTCTGAATCCTTCCCAACTTGGATTATGCCTTATTGTAGCTCTACTAAATATCTCTTTACCGCGTCCTGCCACTCCGGCAACCTCTTAAACCCGGCTGCATCTAGGCTCTTTTTGCTCAGCCTTGAATTTTTAGGTCGTATGGCCCTAGTCGGATATTTTTCTGTGGTGATGAAGTTCACTTTGGTATTGCGCCCGGCAATTTTAAAAGTCTCCTCGGCCAACTCCGCCCAACTGCAGGTTCCTTCGTTTGTGGCATGGTATGTCCCGTATTTGTCCGTAACTACCATCTCGCAAAGAAGCGGTGCCAGGTCTGCGGTGTAAGTGGGCGAGCCTATTTGGTCAGATACTATGCTGACCTCGCTACGTGTCTCTGATAATTTGAGCATGGTCTTGATAAAATTATTTCCGTTAATGCCGAAAACCCATGAAATCCTCACGATAAAATGTTTATACAATAGTTCTTTAACAGCCAGCTCTCCTTCTAGTTTTGTCTGGCCGTAAACACTGAGAGGTCCTATGACGACGTCCGTTTCATAAAAAGCGGCTCCATCTCCCGGAAAAACGTAATCCGTGCTAATATAAATCATCTTCGCGTCAATTTCTTTACAAACTTTTGCAATGTTCCTCGGCCCTTCGGCATTTACCGCTCTGCATAATTCAGGATTATCTTCCGCCTTGTCTACCGCGGTATAAGCGGAACAATGAATCACCGCGTCCGGCCGGTTGGAAACAATAAAGTCCCTGGCCGCCTTTTCGTCTGTGATATCAAAATCTTCTATATCTGCACCCAGACTGTCGATTTGTCTTCTTTTCAGTTCTTTCATTACATCAAAGCCCAATTGTCCTTTGATGCCGGTTACCAATACTTTCATCTTTCTAAATCCTTTGGTTTAATTGCTAAACGATATTTTTCCTTGCAAGGCCAATAAAAAACAGGAATAATTTTTCCGGAATTAACGGAGCCGCTATTTCAAATAAAGAGGTGAGCTTGCTAAATTTTCTGTATTTCCAAATAACCCGTACGTTGCTGCCTTTTATTTTAAAATTATCCCGCCTTGCCGTCATCCACTCGATTGCTTGAGATATGGTTTTATTTAACTCTGTATCCGCCTTAAAGCGTTTCTGCAGCCATAAAAACTTTCTTAACGGTTCTTCGATCCGTATTTCCACATAGCTGCCTTTATCTGTTACTCCTGCCAGCATTAATGTCTGATTGCTCTCATGGATACGGTAATCAACCAATGACTGCCTTAGAAACAGTATTTCTCCTTTTATAGAGCCATATAAAGCAAGCCAATGATCGTGTACCATATAGGGGCAAAACGGAACTGCACTTTGGGCGTCAAATGTTCTTGTCATCATTGTACAACCGGTTACAAAATTTTTAAATAGTAAGGTGCTGCCTAAGTTCTTACCACTGTGAAACTTATGATGACGCCGAACCTTGGTAATGCTGTCAGCGACTTTATTTCCTGCTGTATCGATGATATTCATATCGGAAAATACAAGCGCCACATCAGAATGTTCCAACGCCTTAGAGTCGATATCAATCTTATCTTTATGCCACACGTCATCCTGGTCGCAGTAAGTGATATATTCCCCATTGGCAAGCAAAGTCAGCTTTTCGAAGGTCCTGGTGGAACCCATATTTTCCTCGTTCTGCATGATCTGATATGGAATGCTCTGGATACAGTTTTCCACGCAAGCCTGGATCTCATCCAAGCCAACCTTCGTTGAGCAGTCATCCAGAATCAAAAGCTCCAGAGGGCGGTAAGTCTGATTTTCCAAGGAAACCAGCTGCTCTTTCAGCCAGTCCAATCTGGGGTTATAGGTTGCCATTACGATGGAAATCAGGGGCTTATCTGTTTCCGTACATTCTTTCATAGTAATTTGCGTACTCCCCGCTTATGATGTTTTCCCACCATGCTCTGTTTTCAAGGCACCACTTTATTGTCTTCCTGATTCCGTCGTCGAACATCGTGGTGGGCTCCCATCCAAGCTCCCTGTGAATTTTGGAAGGATCGATGGCATAGCGCATATCATGCCCCTTACGGTCTGTAACATACGTAATCAGGCTTTCGGCTTTCCCGAGCTCCTTCAAGATGGTTTTTACCACTTCCAGATTGGTCCTTTCATTATGGCCTCCGATATTATAGACCTCTCCGACGGTTCCGTTATGGAGGATCAGATCGATGGCCGAACAATGGTCTTCAACATACAGCCAATCCCTTACGTTTTCCCCTTTTCCATAGACTGGCAGCGGCTTATCGTTTAAAGCGTTGGCGATCATAAGGGGAATCAGCTTTTCCGGGAAGTGGTAGGGGCCATAGTTATTGGAGCATCTTGATATCGTCACCGGCAGGCCATAAGTCCTGTGATACGCCTGCACCAGCAGATCAGCCGCCGCTTTGGATGCGGAATACGGGCTGGAAGTATGGATCGGCGTCTCCTCTGTAAAAAACAGGTCAGAGCGGTCGAGGGGCAAATCTCCATATACTTCATCCGTTGATACCTGGTGATATCGTTTGATCCCATATTTTCTGCAGGCGTCCATCAATACCTGAGAACCGATGATATTGGTCTGCAGGAAGATCTCCGGGTCTTCGATGGAACGGTCCACATGGCTTTCCGCCGCAAAATTTATTACTGCATCTGGTTTTTCTTTCTCAAAAATAGCATAAACCGCATCTCTTTCGGAAATGCCAGTTTTATAAAATTTAAAATTAGGATTATGGGCCACAGGCTCCAGAGTTTCCATGTTACCTGCATAGGTTAATGAATCTACGCAGAAAATCTTATAGTCCGAATGCCGGTTCAGCATGTAATGGACAAAATTTCCACCAATAAATCCCGCTCCGCCGGTGACAATGATTTTCATAATCCGCTCCTTTTCCTACCATTAAGTTATTACCAATTATTAAAAATTGATATCGCTGTCTTTCA
>DATMYB010000391.1:0-3235 GCA_035561215.1 Syntrophomonas sp.
GCATTAATAGTCGGTGCGCTCATAATCCTCCCCTTATCGTTTCTTTATAGAAGACTACTGCTAATAAAAACTAAATACTTGGAATTGCTGTTTCCAGTGTCTGTGCTTCTGAAACAGCAATTCCAAAGTAGCCGTGTAATAAAAGAGCGCTTTATTTTAAATGCTCAAATTGCTTGTGGAAGAGGCCTTCCTTGTTATTATAAGTAAAGTTTTCAACTGGAGACTCGGCGTCGGAACGGTCAGCCGGATCAATGCAGGGGTAAACTTTGCAGAGCAGGCCCCGGCAAGTCCATTGTCCGCACGCCTCATCCAACTTATCTATCGAATCATCAACCAGTACGTTCCCGTTGGATTCGAATACCCCTTGGGACCAGGGCTCCTCAGCCGGTAACTCAGGCATCCACCAGCTTGGCTGAACGATTACAGTGCCCCGAATAATGTCCCAGCCTAATTTTGCAACTTGCCGAATCCGCCCGCGCGGAGTTTCAATCCAGACCCAATCCCCATCGCGAATGCCAAGGTTGCGGCCATCGGTAATGTGCATTTGGACTCTCGGCCAAGGGAACATGGAGCGAGTGCCGCCGCCAGGAACTCTAAATTCGGAATGGAACATGGGAACCCAGCGCCCGCCAACGGTTAAGCGAAGAGGATATTCTTTAGCCATTTCCGGATTGCTCAGCGGGGTTTCCGGCAGTTCACGATAGAAGGGGATCGGGTTATAATGCATATCTTGCATCGCACTCGAAAATATTTCGCATTTGCGTGAAGGGGTGGCAAAACCGCGTATTTGTCCATTAGGAAGTATCTTTTCATATTTATAGTATTCCACATCCATTGAAACTACCATGCTGTCTTCGACAGCCTGCTCATAGGAAATATCAACTCTTTCAAGGCGATGTTTGATAACATCTTCATATCTTTCCCAAGGCCAGTATTTTTCCTGTCCCAAGCGCATACCCAACTCGCGGAAGAACTCATAGTCCATATGCCGATCATATTCCGGTTCTACGGCACGATCTCCAACCAGCATAAAATCAAATCCATCCTCGAATGTGGTTGCCAAAGGACGTTCCAGAGAGTCGGCAGCAGGAAGAATATAATCAGCTAAAGCGGCGGTAGGTGTTTTCCAATAATCGACCACAACCAATAAGTCAAGAGATTTTAGGGCTTCATAAACATGCTTAGTGTTTGGGGCCCAAGCTAGAGGGTTGGAGCTCCAGGCGATTACTGCCTTGACTGGATAAGGCTCCTCTTTAAGAATCGCATCCCAAGCGAGGGGAGGGGTTACCAGCATATGATGCAGTTGAGGGCGCGGTATATTATACATTTTTCGATAGCATTTATCGATTATCTCAAAGCCTTTCCAACTCATCATGCGGAACTGGTCGTTGCCTAGAAATTTGGCACGGGTTTCTGGAGTAACCATATCTGACAACTCAAACTCGGAATCACGCACCGGGAAGTATTTTTGGCCGTCGTCGCTGATAGGGCCGGGGTCGCCGATATATTCTCCTCCAGGCACATCAATGTTGCCGGAAAGAATACGAAGCATGGTTTTAGCAATGCCCTGGTACGTAGAATTATAACCATGCTGGTCTCCTCCGCCTATACCCCAGCAAATGTAGGCAGGGCCGTTAGTAGCATAGGTGTGTGCGGCTTCTCTGATCTTAATTTCCGATACACCGGTAACATGCGAGGCTCGTTCAATCGTATATTCCTTCATACTTTCAGCAATAGCGTCAAAAGCGGTCATGCAAGCAACCTTGCTTCCGTCCTCCAAGGTAACTTCATAGTCGCCGTAAAGCGGCGCATCTACGTTAGCTTCGCCATAATAATGATTTTCATCTGAACACCAGACGGCTACGCTATCAGTATTGTTATTCCAGACTATGAAATCTTCCTGCTTTCCGCTTTTGTCAACATCACAAGCCCGCAGTAACTGCTGGTTATCTTTGCGGATTAGGAATACGCCGTTTGTCCAGTCCTTAAGAAATTTTTCGTCATACAATTTATTACTAATGATATAGTTGCACCAGGACAGGGCCAGTATCAGGTCCGTGCCGGGCCTGATAGGCAGCCATTGCGTGGATTGCAGGACCTCTTCAGTGCATACGGGATCGATGACAATAAGTTTGGCTTTTTCTCCTTCGCGTTTCATGGACATCTGCATAGTTTTCCAGAGTGCGCCTTCCGGAGTATTTTTTTCGGAAGGACGATTTCCCCATAAAACTATAGTATTCGCCTCCGCTGCTCCTGGAGGTACCGGCATCTCGATAGGCCATCCGACCATCGACATGTTGACGGTATAGGTCCAGCACCAGCAGATGGTGCCCGGATCAATTATATTTCCAGGATTACCGAATAAATTCGTAAAACGACTGCGTGCCCATAAATGATCGGAGCGGTATGTTCCTTCAGAAACGACTAACGCTTCCGGCCCATATTCATTTTTAATCTTTTGGAGTTTTGCAGCAATTTCATCCATGGCTTGTGCGTAAGGAATTTGCTCCCACTTATCCTCGCCCCGCTTACCAACACGTTTTAAAGCATGGTTAATACGTTTGGGATGATAATGGAATCGAATCGCCTTATCTCCTTTGGGTCCCATTCTTTCACATAAAATTCCGCCTAAATCGGTATTAGGGCGAAGCTCAATTATTTTCCCATCTTTGGCTCCTACATAAAGGGGACAGTGCGCGTTGCAAAAGAAACAACGGATTTTGGTCCATTGAACACCATTTTCGTCTACTGATTTGTTTTTAATTGCATTTGTTTGTTCCGCTAATGTGTGATAGGCTACGTTTTTTTCATCCGGCATAGATCAGTCGACCTCCTTCTATGATGATAATATTTTCTTGCGTGGTTATTTTAGTTTTTCCGGTGAGACGTCTCTCTTGTAATTTCGACTAAAGGTTAACCTTACACTTTTTTAAGCAAAATGTATGCCAGCAATATTAAGTAACCAAAAAACTGACTTTATCGGCTTTGTACTAAATGGCTAAGAGGTATGCTGCAGTCCCGTGTTTAGAATCTACTCTCGTTTTGAAATTTGTTTGTGAAGGGATACGAAAAATTGTTTTTGGTTTTCATAGCGGTGGTACGCTCAGCCGTAATGCTATATTTTACAAAGCTGAAGGTTTCTGATTTTGGGAAATCCCGGCTGAAAAGCCTGCCGAGATGCGGAATACCTTGGACATCTTCCGTGGTATCCAGGATACCTTATGTTATCCGTATC
>DATMYB010000392.1:0-3171 GCA_035561215.1 Syntrophomonas sp.
TTATACGAAAACTAGAACAAGGAGTCTATTCTCATATTCACAATACTGTATAGTTGTTATGTTGTTATAATGTGCTATTTCGTTGTTCCCGCTAAAGGGCAAGTGTATTGACACTTGCGCATTTTTGAGATTTTCCCTTGCGTGAAAACTCAAAAATTGCTTGTTGGGGTAGCTACCCCAACAAGCTGATGTTGCGTCATTTCACTGTCGCTCATTCCTTGTTTCACTTCGGACCAAGTTGGCCCGAAGTCTGGTATGGGCTCAAAAGTTAACAGCGTTTGGCGATATATTTTCTCTGATTATTAAGACAAAGAAAGTAAAAAGCAAGCGTACCGCTCACTTGAACGATACGCTTGTTCCAGACATTTCACTTGGCAGTTGCCCATAAGCAATATAATTTTCTTACTGTCTTATGCAGGACTACCATTTGCTGGGTTTTGTCTATTAGTAATTAATTTTTTGGCCGGCTACGTTCATGGTACGTATCAGTACCGCCGCTGCCTCGGCACGGGTCACCTGGTGGGAAGCGTTGAAGTTAACTCCGTCGCCTTTGATGATTCCCAGTCCCCAGGTTAACGCGGCATAGCCTTTCAAATCTGCGCCCATAGCGGCAAAATCCTTATAGGGAGCCTGCAGTGCCGACTCTTGCATGTGAGCGACAAAATCGATGTCCAGCACCCTTACCGTTATCTGCGCCAGCAGAGCATTGGTAACCACCGTATTCGGCTGCATTTTTTCCGCCAGCCATTTATTATTGACGGCGATATTGATGATCTCTTCATCGCTGGCGCCGGTGTTAATGTATCCATTGTGGGCAATCAGCATCGCTCGTACCAAAGTAACCAGCGTTATCTGCTCCTGGGGATGGAAAGTGGAGCCGTATTCGGTCATGATTCCCGCCTGGCCCAGCATCGCGATTTCCTTCTCGGCAAAATTACCGGCGATATCCGTGAATGTCTGGGGCTGTAAACCGGAGCTAACGGAGGTTCCGTCCCAATTTAAAGGTTCTCCGCTAATGGCGTCGATCAAAGTACTCTGCTGCGATGTTTGGGGGGCTACGGGGCTATAAACAAGCCGATACTCTCTCTGGGTATAATCCCCCGTCGAGCCTTCGGGATAAATCAATTCGTAGTGCAGCGTCATGGGCTGATTTTTCAAAAAAGCTGTGTTGGCCTTATCTATGCCCAGGGTGCCGGATGAGTCGGGGAACTTCATATCCGGCCAATCCAAATCGTATGAGACCACCTGTTTGCTGCGGCTATCGACGCTAACGCTAATACCCTGAGAAGTGCAGGGAATATTATTCGCCAGTCTGACAAAATTGAAATACCATTGTTGGGGATAGCTGCTATCTTTCAGGTAGGGTGTCACCTGGTAATTGTCCGCCAGTCGAACTGATTTTGATTTTTCCGGTTGTATTTTACTGATAAAATTCCGGGCGATTTTTTCCGCCGCGGCCTGATCCAATACCGGTTTCTTGTCGTTGTACGCACTCTGGTCGATATAAAAACTCCGAAGTTCCCCGGTCACGGCATCCACCTGGGCGCCGTAATAATATGAATCCTGGGTATCGGCAGCGCTGCGCCAACTGAAGTTCCAAATCCGCGTCTTCGGGTTCTGATAATCCTTGTATAAATTAGCCTCTTGCAGTTGGGCGCCGTCAGGCAGTGTAACCCATTGCTGGGCGATGGAAATAGCTCTTTCCTGGGAGATCAGATTCGCAATATTATCAACTTCCGCTTGCTCCTGGGGACTTAAATCGGCGGACTTGGCATTTTCAGCTCTCGCGGAGCCCATTCCCCCGATATCTATTCCATAACGATTCTGGTTCTCCATGGGCTGGCCGCTGACCGCATCGATGACTCCGTTGGAATTATGGGTCAGTCTGTAAACCAGCTTGGAGTCTTGGCCTTCGGCCGTGCGCAGCAGAGAATATTGAGGAATGATCAGATATTGCAGTTCTAACATTTTATTAGCGGCAAACACTTCATTGGCTTTATCGGCGGATATATAATCTTTAGCCTCAGGAATCGTTTTATTCGACCAATTCAAGTCATAGCTATTGATGGAACCGTCGCTGCTGTTGATCTGCATGGTTACGCCTTCGTTGCCTACCGGCACCTGATTGGCCATCCGCTGCCAACGCAGCCCATACTGCCCGCCGTCCCATCTGTTTAACGGGACCAGTTGCTGATTGGACACGTACTGCAAATCCTCGATCCGGTCGGGAATAAGCTGTTTAAGCAAATCCATTCCGATCTTCTGCGCCTGTTCCAGAGATACTTTAGGAATCTCGGCCGCCGGACGGTCATTCCGATAAATGTGCATAGCGGTAACTGTTCCGGTAGATGCGTCTACCGTCGCCGAGAAGGAGCCTTTCCGGTTCTCTTTATCGGTCCAATTCAGCGACCAGCTCTGGCCGTTATCCGAACTGTTAAAGCCGGAGGAGAACTCGGTAAATTCAGCCGGCACGGTAAAATTTTGTTTGACCTTTTGTATGGCCTGCTCCAGCGTCACTGCCGGTTGATCATCCCCCATAGCGACAGCCGGCAGCATGGTCAACAGCATTAGCGCCATTACCAGTACGCTGGTCGTCTTTTGCCATCTTTTTTTCATCATCTCACACTCCCCAAAATTAAAATTAATATGTACCTCTCATCTTCTATATCCATTTACGGTTTTGCTGCGCTCAACTTACAGATAGGAAAAGCCGGGATCATACCCCGGCATATTATAATTACATCTGATTGAAATCTTCCAACCGCAGCTTCCGCTGAAAGAAAATAAATATCGGCAAGGGAATTACGATCCAGCCAAGGCTCTTTATCAGGCTGTTGACAGCACGATCCGTTTGTCTTTCCTTCTCCGCTTTTACCACCGCTTCGTATCTGGTCTGGAGCTGCGTTTCGGAAAGCTGAACCGACTCGGCGTCGGAGCCGCCTGCTTCCTTGTCTGCGATTTGCCGGTATTCTTCAAAGGATTGATAATAACCGGTGGGCGCTACTATATCGGCAATAGCCATAAAAGCTGCCACCCCGCCGCCGATGGTCATCATCAGCGTCGCGAACAAAACCAGATAAACATAAACTTTTTTAATCATCTCTTCCCCTCCGTTTTTAGATTCCGCTCTCACCCCGGCAACCAACAGTCCGATTAAAGCTGCAATTCCCA
>DATMYB010000393.1:0-2955 GCA_035561215.1 Syntrophomonas sp.
TAATTGTAATCGACGACAACCAAGCCCTGCACCTCAAGCGAGAATTTAGCCGACGGGAAGCGAATTTTAGGCGACGCAGACTACTGGTACTGGATTCGCCTTTAAAAAATAAATATAATTCAAAGGAGTGACCCCCATGTCTATGCAGATCAGCTATCAAAAAACCTCCTGCCCCAAGACCAAGCCTTCGCCTTCAGAACTGGGCTTTGGACACTATTTCAGCGATCATATGTTCATATTGGACTACACTGAAGGCCAGGGCTGGCACGATCCCCGTATCATTCCCTACGGACCCCTGCCACTGGATCCGTCGGTAATGATCTTCCATTACGGCCAGGCGACTTTTGAAGGTTTAAAGGCGTACAAGGCGGCTGATGGCAGAGTGCTTTTATTCAGACCCAGTTCCAATATGGCCAGAATGAATATCTCCAACGAACGTCTTTGCATTCCCCTGTTGGACGAGGATTTCGGAGTTGAGGCCATTAAAGCGCTGGTGAAATACGACCAGGATTGGATACCGGATGGAGAAGGCAATTCTCTTTATATAAGACCGTTCGTAATTGCCACCGACCCATATCTGGGCGTACGTCCGGCCCATACCTACAAATTTATCGTGGTTTTATCCCCGGTAGGCGCCTATTATCCTGAAGGCATTGATCCGGTCAAAATTTATGTGGAAGGCAATTACGTCCGGGCGGTCAAAGGCGGTCTGGGCTTTACCAAAACCCCCGGCAATTACGCCGCCAGCCTGAAGGCCCAGGAAGAAGCCCATGAAAAAGGATATACCCAGGTACTGTGGCTGGATGGAGTAGAGAAGAAATATATTGAAGAAGTCGGCACCATGAACGTCTTCTTCAAAATAAACGGCGAGGTAGTCACCCCTTCCTTGGAGGGCAGCATCCTGGCCGGCATCACCCGGGATTCTTCCATCAAGCTGCTGCAAAGTTGGGGCATTCCTGTAACCGAGAGGAAAATCAGCATCGACGAATTGTACGCGGCCCATGCCAACGGACAGTTCGAAGAAGCTTTCGGCACCGGTACCGCCGCGGTTATCTCCCCCATCGGAGAATTGAACTACAACGGTCATATTATTTCCATAAATAACGGCCATATCGGCCCCGTATCGCAAAAGCTTTACGATACCATCACCGGCATCCAGAGCGGCATAGTGGAAGACAAATTCGGCTGGACAGTGGAAATCAAATAGAACTCTTTCAATAAAACACGGGTTTTTATTGGTCTGAGCAAAAAATAATAGTCCCGCTTATCCAAGTGATAAGCGGGACTATTATTTTTTGTGTGCAGCTTTAATCTTCCGATGGTTCGATATCCTCGCTGACCCGTGGGGCAGCCGGGGCAGCCTTAATCGGCTGCGCCCGGAACAGATCTTCAATCGGAGTATCGCCCATGACTTTGACCTGGCCGTTGATAATAACTCCCGGCGTGACACTGATGCTCTTGGTATGTATATTACCGGCTAATACGGCATCATTATTCAGCACTGCTGAAGTGCCGGCTTTAATATTTCCTTTGACTTTGCCTTCCGAGGCAAAAGTATCGGCCTCAATATCGCCCAATACCATCGCGTCCCCTAACATCGTCACATCGCCTTTGGCATTGATATTCCCCTCCACCAGCCCGTTTTTAATCATGGCTGATTTACAGGTAATGTTTCCATAAACTCTGCCTTCAAGAAACATATCGGCATCGCTGCTTATGGATCCCTTAATGATGCCGTTTATACTCATATTATCGCTGGTTCGGATTTCACCCTCGATAACGGTACCTTCGGCGATGATCGAACTTTTTTTCAACGAACCGTCGGGGTTCTGAGCATTGAGCATATGTAAATTGGATTTGATCCCACCGGTATGAAAATCACTGGCTGCATTTTCAGCTTTCGCGGCGCTTTTCTCGATGAATTCTTCCTTTTCCGGATTTAACCCAAGCATTTCGTTTAATGCAGCAGCAAAATTGTTCTTGCCCGGAGCCGATCCGTTGCGTGATGTTTTTTTAGGTCTGTCTTGGCCCATTACCCCACCCCATCAATAATTTATTTTGTATGCAAAATTTACAGCCGGAACACTTTTATCCAATTTATGAAAAGTATAACCTGAATCTTGTAAATCTCTGATTATACTATCAAGGGCATCAACGGTCGCATACTTGGTTTCACTGTCATGTAATAAAACAATTGATTTATCATACTTGCTTACATTATTCTCTACCATTTCGATAATTTCCTCCGACGTTATATCCGGATCACTGTCTCCGCCACTGACGTTCCAATCAAAATAAACAAAACCGCGTCGCAGCATTTCCGCTACCAACTGCTGATAAATATCAACATTATAAGGATTTATGCTCCCCCCGGGGAACCTGAAAATCTGCGGTTTAACCCCGGTGACGGTTGTAATTTGCGTATATATTATGCGGAAGTCCTTTAAAAAGGCATCCACCGAAGTGTAAATTTTAGAATACTTATGGCTGGCACTGTGAACGGCGATCGTATGCCCGCGATCAACAATTTCCTGATAAATGTGTTTTGATCTTTCGTCATTTTGGTAAATCACGAAAAAAGTCGCTTTGATCTGGTAGCGATCCAATATATCTAAAATTTCCAAGGTCCGGTCAGAAGGACCGTCATCAAAAGTTAGATATACTGCTTTGCCGTCCACCCGTTTGAGACTGGACGGTCGTATCGAGTATAAATCCGGATAGTCGGTTTGATAAGACATGTCATACTGCTGTTGATAACCCTTGATTAAAGAAGCGTTGGAGACTGCGAGCCAGGTTGCATCTGCCTGGGCTTTAATCGCTTCGTCTTTCAAGGCTTTTTGCAAATCATGGTTTCTGTGATTGAAAACAACGATACCGGCCAGCAATACAAAGATAACGGTCACCGTCACCAGTAGAATAAGATGTTTATAGAAACGAACGCTTCCTAAATACATT
>DATMYB010000394.1:0-6982 GCA_035561215.1 Syntrophomonas sp.
GTAAACTACTATACCAGCCGGTCGTTCATTGGAGGAAGCAACGGGTCTGCTGATTGTGCATATCCGCATCCAGCCATAGTTCCTGGCCGGCGGCGCCTATGTCATAAACTTTGATGACCTCCTGCCATTTTTCATATTCCGGCAGCCATGCAGCGAATTGGTTGTTAAACTCCTCCAGTAAACCCGGATTGAATATGACTTCCTCACGCATTGGAAACAGAGCCCCATAGAATATCCTGGTTTCCACCAAATCCTGAAAGAAATGAGTCCCGAAGGACAATTCCGGCATTAGCCCTTCTTCTTCCCGGGCGACTTCAACCAGCACCGCGGCGTTGCAGATTTCCGCAAAGGATACCGGAATCCCCAAGGAAGGGGTACTGCTGCCCCATCTCCCCGGCCCCATCAGCATGAAAGGCTGTTTCTCCCGATCATTAAACAAACGATTTAAACGTCCCACCAGCCGGGCTACCTGATATTTGTCGCTTACCGCCAGGCGGAGGTAAGCTTCCGGTTGGACATATATCACCCGCTCCAGCTTTTGTTGCAGGCTGCCGCCCATGGCATTGCGGCGGATCGAGAATAGCAGCCGGTCCCGGCCGACGTCAAAAGTCAGCGGACGGCTGGTGGATGTTTTATTGGTCTGTAGGGGACGGCATTGCAGGAGATTAATGCGCATGGCATCCTCGCTGTCGAAGTTCACCGTGAACTCTATATCCACCGGATAATCATAGGCCCCTTCCAGGGTTTGCAGCATATTTCCCATTACTACCGGAAATTGTCCTTTTAAAAACTCGTCGAAGGTAAGTATCCACAAATCAGGGGCTTTACGCCCCATTTCCTGAAATCTTTTTATCGTCCGGTAATCAGGGGCGGCCACCGTTTTCCACCAGCCCAAAGGGGATAAATGTCCGGCCACGGCAGTCAGATTTTCGCTGGACCATTCATTTTTGGCCAGATCCAGGAGATCGACCCGATGCTGGGAAAAGCGGCCTATGTTTTCCGGATCGGAATCGGGACGCAGGGACGGTTTGTCCAGGGCCAAAATGCGCGGATAATCATCATCCCCCCGGTCCACCGCCCGGGTTCCCAGTCCCAACACCAGCCGCGCCATACCTGCCCGGGGATCCATATCTTCCCGCCATGTATACGGATTGTAGGATAATGCTACCCCGGCCAGATCGGGGAAGAAATAGCCGTTATGCAAGGAACCGGATACGCGCTGAACCAGCAGAGCCATCTGCTCGTCGCTGTCGGCCATCCCTCGCTGCAACCGATAGGCCAGCGCATCCTCGTTCATGGTACTGGCGTAAATAGACTTCACTGCCTCCTCGAATTGCAGATAACGCTGTTGGGGGTTGCCCTGGTTGATGCAGAATATACTTTCATACTTGCCGGCAAAAGCGTTGCCGAATCCGTCTTCCAGAAGGCTGCTGGAACGAACGATGATGGGCGATTGGCCGAAGTAATCCAGCATCTGTTTAAACTGATCGATGATTACCTCCGGCATGGAGCCGCCAATCATTTTTTCACGCAGAGGCTGGGCCAGCGGGAAATAATGATCCGGGGATTTTTGCTGCTGCCGCATTTCCCAGCACTGATTTTCCACCAGATACGTGTAATAAACGTCGGAACCGATATAAAACGAATCATGGGGCTCCAGATAATCGGACCAGTTGATCTTGTTATCCGACTCCAGTATTTTACGAGCCAGCAGCATGCCCACCGCTTTGCCGCCGATAAAACCGGAACCCACCAGGCGGTTGCGGATCTCCATCAAATCTTCCAGAGAAAAATAGCGGTGCGCCAGGGTCAGCACATATTCGTCCCGGCCTAATATCATACGGCATAGTTTTTCGACCATGGCGGCGGTTCGTTCCGCATAGGCGGGCGGGTCCAAAGCCGCCTCGCCCATAAGTTCCTGGGCCTCCAGGAAAATCCTGTCCCAATAGTCAATTTTCCTTTCCACATTGCCTGGTCCCTGCAGTTGGAACCGGGAAAAATACTGGGCCGTTTCGGCGCTGCTGGTGATGGGAACAAAATCTTCCCCCCGCTGGATATGGGGCAGAAACATGGTAGGCGAATAGCGGTTCCAAACTTTAAGGGGATGTACGTAAATATAGTCGTCGGTACGGAAAAAATCCAGTAAAAGCTGGGTAGTCTCCCGTATACGGGCAATGGTCGCGTAAGTATTCCGGTTTTTTATCAGCGCAAAATAGGCAATGGTATTAAGCTTGAAAAGATAAGGACAGGTAACATGAAAAAAATTACCGATCATGAGGTCGGTAGCCCAGGCCGACAACAGGTCGGAGAGGCTGTCAAATACATAGCATACTCCCTCCCCTTCTTCCGTGGCGATGGCATGCACCCGACTGGAGAAAGCTTCAAATCCAAGCCCGGCATCCAGTCGATATTCTTTGATGCCGGGGTGGGGCGCCAGCAACGGCTCGTGCTGCCCGAACCGAATGTAGACCACCGGGCAGTTTTCAGCCAGGGCATGCTGCACAAACGGCACCGCCATATCCCTATAATCCAGAATATCTTCCACCTGCCAGACCACATTGTCACCCCAGCGCAGCCCGTCCAGTACCCGATCCAACCCAACCACTCCGGTAGAAACATGATCCAATGCCCACATAAAGCGCACCTCCTTTTTCCCAGACATAAAAAGAGCCGGGCGACCTGTCCCGCGGGGCTGTCTTGCCCCCCTGCATATTAGTTTTAAAATTATAGCACAGCTTTAATCCAGATATACCAGCCGGGCTTTGTATACAAGGATAATTCCTAGTAGTCTGCGTTGCCTAAAGGTTTAGGTTATCCGCCGAGAAAAATTTTTGCAGGGCAAGGCGGAGGATTGAGCAATACTGGCAGTATTGCGATTGACGACAACGAAGTCCTGCGAAAATTTAGCCGGTGGGAAGCAAAGTTTTAGGTGACGCAGGCTACTAGATTTTTGCCGGAGAATCATAGTTGGTTAGTTGAATGTACAAACATTCCGTCGCCAGGCTCAGCGCCAAGTGCTCCTCCATGTTTATACATTCAACGCGATACTCCAACAACGGGACGACGTTTTTTTAATTATTCGATAGCTACGTTGTAGTGTTTGAACCAAAAGTCCACCTGGATCAGATATGCCAGCAATTGCGGCGCGTTCATCAACTGGCCGAACCAGGGCAGATCGGTGTCGCTCCTGATGGACAGCGCCAGTTCCCGCACCGCTTCCCGGTTTATCAGGGGCAACAGTGGAGACGAGGGATCATCCAGCATCGCCAGAGTTAAATCGCGCACCGCTTCGGTATACAAAGGATTATGGGTTTTGGGATAAGGGCTCTTTTTCCTCCACAATACCTCGTCGGGCAGCATTCCGGTCAGGGCCATTCGCAATAATCCCTTTTCCCGGTTCCGAAAATTTTTCATTTCCCAGGGAACATTCCACACATATTCCACCAGATGATGATCGCAAAAGGGTACTCGCAATTCCAATCCTGCCGCCATACTCATTCTATCCTTGCGGTCCAGCAAGGTAGGCATCCACCTGGTCAGGTTAAGATAAAACAATTCCCGCATGCGGGCATCATCCGGCCGATCTTGCCCATAGCGGGGAACTTCCTCCAGGGCTTCCCGGTACCTTTGGGATATATATTCCGGGGGATCAATCATGGACAGCAATTCCGGGGAATAAAAGCGCATCCGCGTCTGCAGATGGGACCAGGGAAATTTATTGACCGGATCGGCCGGTTTGCGAAACCATGGATAGCCGCCGAAAACTTCATCCGCGCATTCGCCTGAAATTCCTACGGTGGCTTGTTTTTTTATCCAGTGGCTGAACAGCCACAAAGAAGAATCAACATCGGCCATACCCGGAAGATCACGGGCCAAAACGGCGGGGAAAAGGGCTTGCACCAATTCGGGCGTGTCGGCCAGATAGATGGCGTGGCGGGTATCAAGGTACTCGGATACAATGTTTATCCAAGGGGCGTCCGCATCGGGCTGCAGGTCGCTGGAATGGAAATAGCGCTCGTTATCCACATAATCGATGGAAAAAGTTTGCACCCGCTCCCGGTTTTCGTTTTTGTACACTTCGGCAGCAATGGCAGTAATGGCGCTGGAATCCAGTCCTCCCGACAGCAATGTACACAGCGGTACATCCGATACCAGTTGCCGCCGCACCGCGTTGTAAACCAGCTCCCGCACTCTGGCTGCGGTTTGTTCCAGATTATCTTCATGGTCATAACTGTTCAAGGCCCAATATTGTTCCGTTTTGATTCCGTCACGATCCACTGTCATACAGTAACCCGGTTTCAATTCACTGATACCTGAAAACACGCCGTGTCCCGGCGTTCTGGCCGGCCCCAGGGCAAAGATTTCCGCCAGTCCTTCTCTTCCCACCCGGACCTTGGTGCGGGGATGAGCCAAAATCCCTTTGAGTTCGGAAGCAAACAGGAATGAGCTGCCCTGGCATGAATAAAATAGAGGTTTTACGCCGATGCGGTCCCGGGCTAAAAACAGCCTTTGCCGTTCCGTCTCCCAAACGGCAAAAGCGAAAATACCGTTCAATTTTTCCAGGCATTTTTCGCCCCATTCCATATAAGCTTTCAGCAGCACTTCCGTATCCGACCAGCCTTCAAAGGCGTATCCTTTGGCCAGCAACAGCCGGCGGATGTCCTCGGTATTATATAATTCGCCGTTATAAACCAGAATAAAGTCGCCCCGGTCACTCGCTGCCTGCATCGGTTGTCTGCCTCCCCGGGGGTCAACCACCACCAAGCGGCGATGCCCCAGCGCGGCATGTTGTGCGCACCAATATCCTTCATCATCAGGTCCGCGATGTTCAAGCCGTTGGGCCATATTTTTTACCGTATCTATCGCATCGTCCAGGGTCATGGAGTAATCCACCCATCCAACCATTCCGCACATTAAGCCGCACCTCCATAAAATGAGCGCTAGCGCAATTGTACGCCGAAACGCGGGCAGCATAGCCGCCTTCCTTACGCGTTCGTGTGCATCACGCCGCGAGCGTTTAATAAAAAAAGGCGTTCCGAGCCAGGCTTTTAACAGCCGGTAGTCTATGCATTGACTACTATGCTCGGAACGCCTTTGTTCCAATCTAATATATGCGCAGCGGTCACGAAGATGTGCATAACGCTATCTAAATTTCCAAGAACGTTCGGCAATGGGCCTGGATTTCCTGCCACATCTTTTTTTGCGCTGCAGCGGGCAGATACGAACGTGTATCCGGTGAATAACGGTAATTCACCTGGTAGTAGCGTCGATCGCTGGCAATCTTCTTCAGCAAATTCACCACCGCATCGATTTCGCCTTCAGTATTGTACGCCCCCAGGCTGATACGAACCATCCCCGGCAGATTGTCAGGATCCTTGTTTTTGTAGAAAGGTAATAATTTAACGTTATCCCTTTCTCCCAGCAGTTTTCTAATATAAGGCTGGGCACAAAAACAGCCGGTGCGAACGGCAATACCGCCTTCATGGCAAAGGATGGTTCCTAATTGGGTGGGGTTAAACCCGGCCAGGTTGAAACTGATCACCCCCACCCGCGGCGTAGCGCCATAAACGGTTATTCCCGGTACCGTTTTCAGTTGCTTCAACCCATGCGCGCATAAAACGCTTTCATAGGCGGCCAGGTTTTCCATCCCCAGCTTACCCAGGTACTGCAGCGTACGCGCCAAAGCAACGGCTCCCACCACATTGGGAGAACCTGCCTCTTCCCGGTCCGGCAGGCGCGTCCAATAAACCTGAGCGCCGGTAACCATATCCACCGTGCCGCCGCCTACATACTCAGGATCTCCTTTCAGGAAAAACTCTCTTGGGCCTACTAATACACCGGTTCCATAAGGCGCATATATTTTATGTCCGGAAAAAGCAACAAAATCGATATGCTGCGGGTGATGCGCGGCTTTGAGGTCCAACTGCATATGCGGCGCCAGTTGGGCTCCATCGACCATTATCATGGCTTTATGTTCATGGGCCAGGCCGGCCAGATAATGGACATCGTTTATATGACCGGTGACATTGGAAGCCCCCGTCACTGCCAGTAGCTTTACCCGCGGATAATTCAGCTTCAATTGTTTTTCAACGTCATTTACATCCAATACGCCCCGCTCGTCTACAGCGGCGTATTTGACCCGGGCTCTCCCCCGCCAGGGCAAATCATTGGAATGGTGCTCCATCTCAGTGGTCAGCACCATATCTCCGGGGACGAAGTTAAACCGGTAAGACAGCTTATTGATGGCTTCGGTGGTATTTTTTAGAAAAATAACCGTATTTTGATCCGGATCTGCATTTAGAAACCGGCCGACGATGGTGTGGGCCTCTTCATACAATTGCGAGGAAAGCAGCGATTTATATCCCATCCCGCGATGGACCCCCGAGTACCAGTTCAAAAAATCTTCCATCTCTTGTACCACCGGCCGTAAAGCAGGAGTACTGGCGGCGTTGTCCAGGTTTATATAAACACCCTTTTGATTGTTGGCTAAAAGCACCTTTTCTCCGATTCCCTGCACATCTTTGCGGAACTCATGCCAGTCACGGCTCTTACGGTTAAACAGCAACTACGTCCCCATCCTTAAGTGTACGTTTTATTTATACTATGAATAAACGGACGTTTTGCTACTAGTGTACTGTACCATTCACTTTTGGATAAAGGACGCAGGATAAATTTTCAGTCTGCAAGGGGTCGTCGCTCGCATAGCCGTAGCTATAGTGAGCGATGACAACACAGCAGATGGAAATTCAGACAAGTCATTTGCCGAAATGTGAGTGGTACAGTACACTAGTACTTTGTCAACCCGAAGCAGGGGGGACGGCTCTCTTGCTTCCAAAAGAGACCCGGCATCGGTAGTTAGCTGATGCCGGAGCCTTTCGCCCCAAATAAAAAAGCAGGGGAAAACAAAAGAACCGACGGGTCCCTGCTTCCTTTATATAAACAACTGCATATTTGCCTGCAGGGCGTCTTTTAAGTAATCGTA
>DATMYB010000395.1:0-4808 GCA_035561215.1 Syntrophomonas sp.
GAACGTTCCTCCTTCCCGTTTATAAAAACAGACAATAGTGGTTCAATATACAAGGATAAAATTGTAATGACTATCAAAGCGGTACGCTTCGAGAGGAAATCCATGGAAACCTCAATTGGTTAAAGCGAGGCTGAAGAAATGAGCAATGTGGCGGGGAAAAGCTGCAAAGCTTTGATTCCGGAAGAAGAACGGACGGCGCCTTTTTTATGCCGGAACCGTCTGCCCTCGAAGCACGTCACGAAGCTTCGAGGGCTATTCTTCTCATCAATGTATTAATAATTACAGCACTATCTATCTTACAAGGCGCCATAAGTATTTATAGCTTTCAATGAAGTCGACGGCTTGCGGCGGTAAAGTCGCAGACAGTAATCATGTGGACAATCTCATCGATTAGTATCTCCGGAACTGGAACTGTGATGGCAGCAATTGTAAAGAAAAAACATTCTGATGTTCAATGTAGATTTTTTGTTTTTATGGCTTTACCTGCCGGCAGCGGACATGCAAATAAATCACAAGTCACCGGTATGTATAAAATAAAGGATACCGGTTAAAGCCACATTGCTTCCCTGCATTGCAGGATCCAGTTGGGCTTTCATCCGGTTGATCTGCTCCCGGTAGGCCTGATAAAAAGCAAATGTCGGTCTGGGGCTGTATTGCAGCCCTTCCAGTTCATAGTGCTGGATGATCCATTTGGTGGTGGTGGGTTTGATGAAGACCTCCGTCTCCGGCCGGTAATATATGGGATATACGGTCAGCAGCGTCCATTTGGCCAGCTTGTATTCACGTAAGAGATCACACATCAGTTCAAAGCCAAACCCCTGATTGCCATGCAGAAATTCCTTCAGCCCCAGAGCCAGGTGCTCTTTTTCGTCAGAACTGAGGGCCCGGGCCAGATCTCTGAATCTCGGTTTCTCAAATACTGAAACCAGCGAAGACTGGCTGACGATTTTGACCATGGACTCAACGATTTGGCCGGGATCTTTAAATCGCTTCGGGGCCAGGCTCTCCCGGGTCAATTGATTCATTCTTTCCGCTTTATGTTTTTTGGCAACTGCGAGCATCAATGGGTCTGAGAAGCCCCCGGGGTATCCGGCAAGGAACCTCGCTTCCGCATCTTTAAGTTTTATCAAATTCATTTTTACCTATCCTCCATCATTATCATCGGCCGTATTGTATCTCAAGATATAGTTCAGATTATTAATATCATGTGATTAAGAAAAATAAACCTATGCTGTAAAAACCGCTTATTGAAGGCTGTATTCCATGTGGTCCCGGCATTTCAAACATATTGTTATTGTACGCTATATAATTGGGAAATTTCATATCATAATACCGGTCCGGTCCCGTCTGCCATTTTCTCTTTGAAAACGCTGGGCCATATATCGGCGGTTACATCCCCTAATTCTCTGGAGGGCTTGGGAATAAAGGAACGTACCGGTTCCCCTTTTGTATTTGACAGAACCCCGATCCAGGTGGCTTTGCCGCAACGTGCAAATAATTTGGGACCTGCATGATTACAATGGACTTAATAAGCTCAACACCCCAGGCAATTCAGCCGACCCTCACATATTTGTTCATCATCGGATAAATACTATGCAAAACAAAGGAGGTACGGCAGTGAAAGCAACGAGCGGCAGAGGTGACGACGTCATGATTTATGACATGTCAGTCGGAGGGAAAAAATTCAGTCGGGCTGGCGTTTTTTTTTGCGGTACTTTTAAGAGGGAAAGCCTGATTTCCATTCTGCTGCTGGGCCTGATGCTTTTGGGGCTGACGGGATGCAATAATGCAGCTAAAAAACCAATGTCAAATGCAAAACTGCAGGTAATGGGCTTTTATGAAAAGGGCTGGAACGATCTGACCTATGGGTTTCCTTCCCTAAAGGCGCACTACAAGGAAATCAGCGTACTTATGCCCTACTGGTACACGATTCTGGCCGACGGTAATATCAAAACTGCATCCGTTGGGCTGGAACCTGAGGTGATTGATTTTATGCGCCAGCATCCGGAGATCAAGCTGTTGCCGTTGATCAATAAGGATCTGAATGATCAATCGGTGCTGACCGATCCCGCCACCAGAAATACGGCCATAAAAAATATTGTTACGATCGTGACGGAAAACGATTACGACGGAGTCAATATTGATTTTGAACTGCTTCCGGGTAAAAACCGGGACGATCTGACCGTTTTTATCCGTGATTTGTCCAAACAACTGCGTGCGCAGAAGAAAATGATTTCAGTCTCGGTGATGCCCAAGCTGGATGGGTTGGAAGACATCGGCGCAGCCTACGATTACGGCGCGCTGGGTCAATTAACGGATTATGTGACCATTATGACTTACGATAAGCATGGCAGCAGTACGGACCCAGGATCCGTTTCCCCGTACAAATGGGTGGAAAAGAATATCAAGGAAGCGCTGAAATACATCCCCGCCAACAAACTGGTGGTTTGTATCGGGGCTTACGGATACGATTGGCCGGTCCCCAAGGTAGCGGAAACCAAATACATCGGCATGAGAGAAGCTCAGCAGCGTGCGGCAGCCCACAAGGCCACAATAATGTGGGACGATGACTCCCAATCCGCATATTTCTTTTATTGGGACGGCGGAGTCAAACATGAAGTATGGTTTGAAAACGGCTACAGCATCACCAGAAAAGTGGCGTTGGCCAAGAAATATAACATTCGCGGCGTAGCTGTATGGCGAATCGGATTTGAAGACAAGCAGTACTGGGCGAAGCTGCATAAGGCGGTCAACCAGTAAGGAAGCAAAAGAACCGCCAGACTGCGAGTCTCCGTCTTTTTGCTTTTTTGTTGGCCTGTTGCGACAGTTCCGTGTCGCGTGTCTTTCATTCTGATTATATAGCACGCTCAAAAATCCCGCTTATTATAATACCCCAATGATGCCCGGTACGAAATGACCATCAGCCCGAGCCATATAATCGCGCCCAACAAAACTGCAATAACCGGGTTAGCCGCGAACCAGGCCAAAAAATTGGTTAGCTGTTCCATGGAGACGGTGTCTTTCAGGAAATTGGCAGCTAATAAAACCACTAAAGGAAACCCAAGAAACGGTAAGTAGGCCCAAAGCTTGGCCCTCATATATCCGAGCTTGAAAAAAATCGGAAGCTGGACCGCTTGTAAGACGCTGAATACCACAAACATGGCCGCTATGGTCAGCAAAGCTTCTTCAGCATTGAAGTCTTTTTTCATAAACGTCAATATGACAAAGGTAAAGCCATAGGCGAATAATCCGGTGCATATGTCGACGATCAGCGCAAATAAATATCGGCCTAAAACCACCGTGCCGCGCTGGATGGAAAGCGTTATATATAAAGCGTCGATGCCATTTTTCTCGCCCACCGCAAAGGGATAGGAAACGTATAGGACGGCCAGGGCCATCAGTATACCGATGGCCGACGCGCCCGAGTCTGAACTGATGATCATAATGAGCGCAACAATGCTGAAAATAATAAGGTTTTTCCAGGTCAGGTACGGTTTGACCGTAATAAAGTCCAGCCTGACGAATGCCAGCGCCTTATTCATGCAATTTCGCCCCCTTGTTCATGTAAATAATGATTTCATCCAGGGTGATGGGTTCCACCAGCAAAGCTTTAGGGAGCCTGCCGATACTGGCCGCTTCCGCCATGCCCTCAAAGCCGGTGCTGTGTTCCCGCAGACCGATAATCAACTTTTTCTGTTCGGAATCGATTTCCCCCCGACCGCCTTTAACCAATACATATTTCTCCAGCAGGTTTCCTTTCGTGCCGCTGTAAACAATGTGACCGTTCAATATAAATGTTATATAGTCCGCGATTTTTTCAAGGTCGGCTGTGATGTGGGTGGAAAATAAAATGCTTTTGTTTGCATCGGTGACAAATTCACCGAGCAGATCGCAAAGCTCGTCCCGGGCCACCGGGTCAAGGCCGCTGGTGGGCTCGTCCAGGATCAGCAGCCTCGCCTCATGGGAAAGGGCCACGGCAATCATCAGTTTGACTTTCATGCCCCGGGACAGTTCCTTTACCTTTTTCTTTTTATCAATATCAAACTGTTTTAGCAGTTGGGCGTATTTCCTGCCGTCCCAGTGACGATAAAAGGGCGCTACCGCCGCTTCCACATCGGTCAGCGTCCAATCCTCCACATAAAGGGGTGAATCCATAACCACCCCGATTTGTTCGTTAACCCAAGCCCCATTGTCCCGGCTGTCCGCTCCGAATAACCTTATCTCACCCGACTGATAAAATATCATATTAAGAATGGATTTGATGGTGGTCGTTTTCCCCGCTCCGTTGGGGCCGATAAAACCCATAATGTAGCCCTTGGGAATTGCAAAGGATACGTCTTTAAGCGCAAAAGCGTCGTAGCTTTTGTTAAGGCCGCGCACCTCCAAAGCATTATTCATAATCATCCTCCTCGTATAGCACCGCTAGCATTTCGGCAACTTCTTCTTTGGTAATCCCGCCGGCTCTGGCGGCAGCGATAGCGTCGGTCAGACCAAATTCAATCTTACGCAGCGCATTTTCCCGTGCCATTTCTTTATTTTGGGGCAATACATAACAGCCCTTGCCCTGCACGCTGACGATAAAGCCCTCCGCTTCCAGGTCATTGTACGCCCGTGTGGTGGTAATGACACTGATTTTCAAATCTCGCGCCAACTGCCGGATAGATGGCAGCAAATCATCTTCCTGCAGTTCGCCGGAAAAAATCGCTTCTTTAATGTGTGCTTTTATTTGTTCGTAGATCGGAAGTCCCGAACGATTCGATACAATGATTTTCAAATAATCACCACCGTTAATATAAACACATATATAC
>DATMYB010000396.1:0-2602 GCA_035561215.1 Syntrophomonas sp.
GGTTTGGGCAAGGGCATCAATTAATTGACATTCGAAATAATTTTTTGATATTCTGTAACTAACATAGTTACAGATGCTAGCTGAAGGTCGAAGGTGATTTATGATGATACGACAGGGAGAAAGGAGTCGGGCGGGTATGGGAGATTTGAAAAAAACCAGTTGTACGCTATGCGCTCAGAATTGCGGGCTGGAAATAATGGTGGAGGACAACCATATTGCCAAAGTACGCGGAGACAAGGAAAATCCCCGCAGCCGCGGCTATATTTGCCGCAAAGGTCTTAACATAGCCAATGCGGTTCACAATGATGACCGGTTGCAGTATCCCTTGAAAAAAATTGGCGGCAGCCATGTGAAAATTACTTGGGAGCAGGCTATTGCTGAGATCTGCGCCAAAATAAAAGACATTCGCGCCCAGCACGGTCCCAAAGCCTTTGCCTATGTCGGCGGGGGAGGACTGGGGGGACAGATGGAAGTGGGCCTGGGGTTGCGTCTGCTGAGTCTGTTGGGATCCCGTTATTATTATTCCAGCCTGGCTCAGGAATTTTCCAATGTCTACTGGGTGGACGGACGGGTGACAGGCAAGCAAAGCGTGATAACCATGCCGGACCCTCACCGGGCCGACACGGTGGTAGCCTGGGGCTGGAACGGCTGGATGAGCCATCAGGAACCCCGCACCCGGGAATTGATCCAGGAGATTCGAAAAGATCCCAACCGCAACTTGATCGTGATTGATCCTCGCCTATCGGAAACCGCTGTCCGCGCTGATCTGCATTTGGCCATCCGTCCGGGAACGGACGCCATGCTGCTCAAGGCCATGATAAAAATTATTATTGATAACGGCTGGGAGAACAACCAATTTATTGATGCCCATGTTACCGGCTGGGATCAGGTCAGACCGTTGTTTGTTGATTTTGATGCGAAGAGGGCAGTGGAGGAAGTATGCGGTTTGGATTACCAAGCCGTGGTGGAGGCTACCCGGCTGATTGCCACCACCAAATCCTGTATCCATCAGGATCTGGGCATATATATGAATCGCAACTGCACCATCAATAATTATATGCTGCATCTCCTGCGAGCCATCTGCGGCCGTTTTGGCGTGGAAGGAGGGCAACTGGTACCGGCTTCCCTGTATCCTATGGGCGGTGACAGCGACGAGCGCAATCCTAAAACCTGGCGTACGGTAAAGCATAATATGTTCCCCGTCATGGGTTCTTTCCCTCCGGCGATTCTGCCGGAAGAAATCCTCTACGACCATCCCGACCATATCCGCTGCGTCATCGTAAGTTCCTGTAATCCGCTGCGTTCCTACCCAGATACATTAGCCTATGAAAAAGCTTTTGCCGCACTGGAGCTTTCGGTATGTTTGGAAGTAAGCTACACAGAAACGGCCCATGCATGCGATTATATCCTGCCTTGCCGCAGTTATATGGAATCATACGATACCACTTGTTTCAATTTTACCTATCCGGAATTATATTTTATGCTGCGTCAACCGGTGTTGAAGCCCCTAAGTTTTGAGACCAAAGAAAACGGCGCAATTATACTGGCGTTGATCAAAGGGTTGGGATTTATGCCGGAACTGCCGCCATCTCTTTACAGCGCCGGACAGTTGGGTATCACCGCATATTTAGGCGCCCTGGGCGAATATTTGCAGGCCAATCCTCAGCATGCCAGAATGGCGCCGGTGATTATGGCGGAAACCTTGGGGAAGGCGCTGGGGTCAGTCCATCAGGCCATGATTGTGGGCCTATTGCTCAACAGCAGCAAGGCCTTCAAGGCAGGAGCTGCAGCCAAGGGATATCCGACCGATTTCACCATGGTGGAAGCCATGTTCAAAGACATATTGGCCCATCCCCAAGGAATGATACTGGCTGAGTTTCAAGGTGACAATTTCACCATGCTGCGTACGCCGGACAAAAAGCTCAGCCTGCTGATCGAAGAATTGCTGGCGCCGCTTCAACAAGCGACCATCGCAAGCGAACTGGAAAACCTGTCGATGCCGGATGATTTTCCTTTGATCCTGCATTCCGGTCTGCATCATGAAACCGTAGCCAACACTTGTATGCGTAATCCGGACTGGAACCAATCCCGCCGTTGGCTGACCATGCTGATCAATGCCGGCGATGCTGAGAGTCTGGACGTGGCTGACGGGGAATGGGTGCGGGTTACGACCAGGGCGTCCTCGGTAGAGATTGAAGCGGAAGTAAGTCCGCAGGCGGCGCCGGGATGCGTATATATCCGCCACGGTCAGGGGCTGGTTTATGCGGGTAATAAAATCGGCGTCAATGTTAATCAACTGGTTCGGACTGATGATCGTGACGAAATGTATACTCCCATGCATCGCCGTATCCCCTGCCGGGTAGAAAAAATTCAGCCGGTAGCTGCAGCTAAATAAATTCAGCGTTCTTCCATAAAAAAGCAACCGGCCGGATGCGGACGCAAAAATTCAAGCTCTGAAAGAACCAAGCCCATGCCATGAGAAAAATGGCGTGGGCTTGATAATTATTGGGGAGAATTTTTTATCCTCCGAGGCGTGACCAGCCCCGGAGGATAAAATCCAATAAGGCGGATTTTTGATTTTCCGTTGCGGACTATTTTATAT
>DATMYB010000397.1:0-3948 GCA_035561215.1 Syntrophomonas sp.
CATGAAAATGTAGTTACATAAGAATGGAGGACCAAAGGAATGAAAAAAAAGATCTGTATTGTAACGATGACGCTGGCGATGGTGTTGTTAATGTCTGCGCCGGCATGGGCAAGTGTCGGGCTTAATATTAACGGCAGAGATTATGTCCCGACGTCGTCGCCAATTCTGGAAGAAGGGATTACCAGTGTTTCAGCTCAAATGCTGGCAGAAACTTTGGGGGCGGAATTGACCATCGAAGGAAATGCCATTACGATCACCGAAAATCAGGATATTCTAAAGATGACGACGGGCAGCACCACCGCTCTGTTGAACGGAGCGGAAAAAATCATGCCCAAAGCGCCCGCAGTCAGCGGTGATGATATTCTCCTCCCGCTTCGTTTCGTTTACGAATGTTTTGGGGCCAAAGTAGACTGGGACGGCGTTAAACAAAATATAGCTGTAACCTATGCTGAAACCCGCGACGGACTGACGCCGGAACAAACCCTGGCCCAATCATCCCAGACTATGCAGCAATTAAATACTTATAAGATGTCGGTTGAGGTGGATTCTGATGTTAAAACCAACATGCAGCCGGTAACCGGGGAAGCTCAGGCAATGTCCGTGAAAATGACCGGAAATATCAATGGATCGGTTCAATATGATCCTACGTTAATCTACATGACCGAGAATATGAAAATGGAGTCTTCAGCGGCGGAGGAAGGCGTTGAGGAAGTAAATATGGAAATATTACTGAACAAAGACGGCATGTACATGACCATTCCGGATCAAGGTTGGGTAAAAGTAAATATTCCCGGTATGGATATTGGTAAAATCATGGAACAATCCATGGCCCAGGATCCCCTTGACTCCATGAAGCAGATGGCCGACCTCGGCATGTCGATATCCTTTGCTAATGACCAGGAGCGGAACGGGAAGAAATATTGGGTGCTTGAAACCACCATGGGCCCTGATGCCGTGAATCAATATTTACAGGAATCCCTGGCGCAAATACCCGAAATTACAGAAGATGCGCAAAAGAATTTAAGTGATTTGTATAAGAATTTGAACATGGATATGACCTATCAGACCTGGATCAACCAAGAAACAACGACTACAGATTATATGGTTTTAAACGCCCAATACAAGCTGGGAATGGATATTGCCGAGGGAGATAATCCCGGGCATATGGATATGGACATGGATATGAACGCCGAATATACATTATATGATTTCGGCGCAGCATTTGATGTTCCGGATGTAAGCAATGCCAAGGATTATACCGAAGTACTGAATCAATCGGATAAATAATACCTCAAGCTCCGGCAGTAGGTTATATCAACAGAAAAAATAAAGGGGTCGGTGGACTATTCAAAAGTCGTCGATCCCTTTACTTTTTCCGTCGTTTTAAACTCCACCAAATCTTGGCGGTAGCGGTAAGGGACGAATTGCGCTTGCAGCTGCGGGTTGCGCCGGGACGCGATGGCGATCGTATCGAAATATTGCTGCCACAGTTCCTGATAGTACTGCTCTTTTTCGTTTAAGGGCACCTGACCGTTCCGGGGAAAATCAGTTATGTACCAGCGGCGCCGGTAGCGGCAACCTTCCGTTGCCCGGTCATGTCCGTCATAAACAACCGCCACTTCCCGCTTGCGGTCATGAATAATCCAACGTTCGCCGGCCAGACGATCGGCAAAATGATCAGCGATCAGAGGCAGAATATAATGATCGGGAGCCAAAACCGCGTAGAGGAAATTGCCGGTATCGGCAAAGCGCAGCAGTCCCAAAAAGCGATGGGCTTCGATGGTAACTTTCCGAACAACTTTATGCAAAGGATAAACATCCGGATGGGAATGATAGGAATCCACTTTGCTCCTCAAACGGAAGCCCAGACGAAGATAATTGAGAATCAGTATTTCCTTATCGGTTGCCGACGAAAGAAAAGTACGATAAACATTATCCAGCGCGTCCCCGGATATTTTCTCTTCGATGGCCCGGTATACCCGCGCGGCCAGCGCCGGCTCAGTAATCACCTCGGTGCCGGCCATCATCAAAACCGGCTGGTAGGAGTCCCGCCGGTAAATACCGCCGGCCTTTTCCCCGTAATAATGATAATAAACACAGGTCAAAAGCCCCTCAAAACTGCCGTCGTATAAATAGTGCATCCTTTTCCCCCATCAAAACAAAGTCAGTTGCACCGCGGCAGGCTCCGGCGCCATGATCCCGCGGATCGTGGCCGGGTCCAAAGGCCGCCGGCCCGCATATACTCCTTTGCAGGTCATGAAATACTGGGCCCGCTTGAAAACGACCCCCAGCTTTTTTACTTCCTCCACAGAAACGGCTGCCAGACGACGCTGACTGATAATCCGCAGCGCCGATTTGGGCCCGATCCCCGGAATCCGCAGCAATTCTTCATAGGAAGCCCCGTTGATCTCTTTCGGGAAAAATTCCAAATGACGAATGGCCCAGGCGGTTTTCGGATCCAGCTCCGTGTCCAGATAAGCATGGACCGGGTCAAGGATCTCCTCCGCTTTATAATGATAGAAGCGCAACAGCCAGTCGGATTGATACAGGCGGTGCTCCCGCAGCAGCGGCGGCGCCGTGGTCGGCGCCGGCAGGTTGGAGTCTTCGTTTATCGGCACATAGGCGGAAAAATACACCCTTTTCATATTGAACCGCTGGTATAAAAACTGGGTGGACTGCAAAATGGTCAGATCGCTGTCCTGGGTAGCGCCCACGATCATCTGGGTCGATTGCCCGGCAGGAACAAAGCGGGGCGCATGGCGGAAACGCCGGCCATCTTCCGTGTGGGCTTGAATTTGCTCCTTGAGCTGCTGCATGGAGGAGAATAAAACCGGCAGTCTTTTCTGGGGAGCCAGCAGGCGCAAGCTTTGTTCCGTAGGCTGCTCGATATTGACGCTCATCCGGTCGGCCAGCAGCCCGGCCTGCTGAACCAAGGCCGGGTCGGCCCCCGGAATCACTTTGACGTGGATGTAGCCTTGAAAGCTGTATTCCTTCCGCAGCAAGGTCAGCACCTGAATAATTTTCTCCATGGTGTAATCAGGAGAAATCTCCACCGCAGCGCTCAAAAACAAGCCCTCGATGTAATTGCGGCGGTAAAATTGAATCGCCAAATCAGCCAGTTCCCGAGGGGAAAAACTGGCTCGGCGAATATCGTTGGAGCGGCGGTTGATACAATAACGGCAGTCATAAATGCAGTCATTGCTTAAAAGTATTTTTAAAAGCGAGATACACCGGCCATCCGACGACCAGGCATGACAAACTCCAAAGGACTTGGCATTTCCAATCCCCCCTTGATTGCTTCTCGAAACCCCGCTGGAAGAACAAGAAACATCGTATTTGGCCGCCCCCGCCAAAATTTCAAGCTTGGTCATGGTATCCAACCGACTCACCTCAAGTAAATTTTGTTTATTGGTGAATTCAGTATAGCAATGGAATTCATGTTTTGCAAACATTTGTTCCAAATAATCGCCACAACCTTTTACATCCCCTGACAGCCTCCGCATAAAAGCCGCTTTTTGAAAAATACTAAGGTAATCCTCCGGCGGCTCGAATTACCGGGGAGATTTATTTGCAATATAGGGTGGGGTAGTATACTATATTTATAGCATGAAATAGGCGGTGATCACATGGATGACAAAGAAATTTCCTGCCCCATCTGTCAGGAAGATGGTGATAAGAGCAAACGACACAGCCATCACAGCGAAAAGACCGTGCGCGAATTGGTCAACCGGATGAACCGGATCGAAGGACAGGTGCGCGGAATTAAAGGCATGATCGAACGACATGAGTATTGCGACGATATTTTGAACCAGATTGCCTCGGCCCAGTCAGCTTTAAACGGGGTTTCCAAGCTGCTGCTGGAAAAACATATGAAATCCTGCGTGATGGAACAGCTTCAGGCGGGCGATGAAGAAGTTGTCGATGAAGTGGTTAAAACGATATTTAAAC
>DATMYB010000398.1:0-2232 GCA_035561215.1 Syntrophomonas sp.
GGTAAGCAGCATGAAGATCGGCGAACTGGTTATGGACAAGCTGCGCGATCTGGATGAAGTGGCTTATGTAAGGTTTGCGTCCGTTTACCGTCAATTTACTGATTTAAATAGCTTTATCAGCGCCATTGATCAGATGAAACAAAAGTAAAGGTAAATATAATGTTTGAATGGGTCTTGAAAACCGGCAACGGAGTTGCCTATTATACCATAGAAAGATGGTTGGAAGAAGGCGTGGATATGGCTTTTTCCAACCGCGCGGGCGGTCTCAGCGGCGGGGCGTTTACGTCTGCCAATATGGGACTGCATGTGGAGGATGAACCGGAGAAAGTTACAGGCAATCGGGAGAAATTCCTGGCCAATTTCGGATTGAAGCTGGGGCAAGCCGTATGTTGCCGGCAGGTCCACGGCGACAATGTGGTTATGGTTTCCGAGCAGCAGCGGGGCCTGGGTGCATACCTATATGATACGTCGCTGCCGGATTGTGACGGCATGGTCACTGACCGGATCGGGGTAGCATTGCTGAGTTTTTACGCCGACTGTCTGCCGGTATATCTGTTCGATCCTGGCCGGCGCGTCATAGGTATGGCTCATAGCGGCTGGAAAGGCACCATGTTGGGGATTGCCGCCAAGACCGCCGCTTTAATGGGACAAGCATTCGGCAGTCAGCCCAGGAATATGTGGGCAGCGGTAGGGCCCGGCATCGGCAATTGCTGTTTTGAAATAAGTCCGTCTTTGGCGAATCAGGTAGAAAGCAATTTTCCCGGTTCTGATCATATACTCCGGCATGAGGCTGGACGATTTACCTGGGATCTGGCCTTAACCATCCGCCGAACCTTGCTGCAAGCGGGATTAAGGGACGAAAATATATGCGTTTGTTCAGAATGTACCGCCTGTCATCCGGATACGTTTTTTTCTTACCGGCGCGACCGGGGAAAAACGGGTCGTATGGGGGCGTTGCTGAATCTGCGTGATTGAGGTGATAATTTGTCCCGAGAGAAAATTCTGGTAGTGGACGATGAAACGTACATCGTGGAGTTGGTCAGCTTTAATCTTGCCAAGGAAGGTTATGAGGTGGCGGTAGCTTATGACGGGCTGAGCGCCTTGAGCAAGGCCAAATCGGAATCGCCTGATTTGATCATCCTGGATATTATGTTGCCGAAAATGGACGGTTTGGAAGTATGCCGTAATTTAAAGCAGGATAATAACTGTAAAACTATTCCCATTATCATGTTGACTGCCAAAGGGGAAGAATACGACACTATTCTGGGCCTGGAAACCGGCGCCGATGATTACATATCCAAGCCTTTCAGCCCACGGGAACTGGTGGCCCGCGTCAATGCCCGTTTACGGGCGGTCAAGATCCTGGCCGATGAAAAAGCGGTGGGAGCCAAAGCCTATGTATTCAAGGACCTGACGTTGGTTCCGGACAAGCACGAGGCGTTTATGGGTGAAGCCAAAATGGAACTGACCCCGAAGGAATTCGAACTGCTCCGGCTGCTGACCTCTAATCAGGGACGGGTGTTCACCCGGGAACTGCTGCTGGAAAAGGTCTGGGGCTATGAATTTTCCGGCGATACCCGTACGGTGGACGTTCACGTCCGCCATCTGCGACAGAAACTTAACGATGATTCCAATTATCCTGAATATATTGAAACAGTGCGCGGGGTAGGGTATAAGTTTGTAGAAAAAGACGGCCCCGTATACAGAAGGTGATATGATGCTGCCGGCCATTGAGGATAATACTATCATAAACGCGATTTTGAGCAATATGGCGGAAGCGGTGCTGGTGCTGGATCAGGACGGCCATGTGGTGCTGGCCAACCGGGCTGCGGAGAACCTATTTTTGATCCGGGACGGGGTACTGATCGGACAGAGCTTTTATAACATTACCGACAATGAGAAAGTGGTCGATATGGTGGATAGTGTACTGCGCACCGGCAAGGAAGTGTTTACCGAAACCACTTTGCTGCCCAGTACGCAAACTTATCGTATTCATGTCAGCGCTTTTAGCGACGAAATGAGTATCATCACCGGTGCGGTAGCAGTATTCCATGACATAACCGACGCGCGCAATTTCGAGCAGATGCGTTCCGAATTTTTGGGCAACGTATCCCATGAACTGCGTACTCCGCTGACTTCCATCAAAGGCTTCGTGGAGACGCTGTTGGACGGCGCTATGGAAAACAGCGACCAATGCCGCCGGTTTTTGTCTATTATCGATACCGAGACTTA
>DATMYB010000399.1:0-4418 GCA_035561215.1 Syntrophomonas sp.
CAATTAGAGGGAAGTATTTAATCATTCCTCAGTCGCTGCTCCGCAGACTATCAGGAAAAGACTTTGTCTCCTGTACTAAACTGACGAGCTTGCCCAGTAAAAAGGAGTATCTTCCAACCGAAAATACTCCTGTCAAAGACCACTTAATAATCCGGTTAATACGTGATACCGACGAAACAGCCGGGCCGCAGCAGCGGCCCGGCTGTTTTTCCGTAAAGTTTACACGTCGGTTTGAGCTGCTGCGGATCGGGCGGGTTTTTGGGTCAAGTCTTTGATCATTTGGGTAAGGTCAAGGCCGGCAACGCCTTTCACCATTTCCGGCGCGGTGGCCATCAGGGAGGTTACATAATTGCTCAGCCGGGCGGCTCCGGCTCCGTTGCCGGTATCGACCACCGTCAGATTGTCGATGGAGTTGATGGGCTCGGCGATGCGGGCAGCCAACTCCGGCAGCATTTTGACGATGATGTCCAGCACCGCGGCTTCGCCGAATTTCTCGAAAGCTTCCGCTAATTTTTGCTTGGCTTCGGCTTCAGCCAGCCCCCGCAAGCGGATGACCTCGGCTTCGGCTGTTCCTTTGGCCCGCTCGGCATCCGCGATGGCCATACCCTCCAGCCGCTTTTGTTCGGCATTGGCTTTGGCTTCGGCTTCAATTTTATATTGCAGGGCGTCAGCTTCCCGCATGCGTTTGGCTTTGTCCGCCTCGGCAGCTTGCTCGACGGAATAGCGGTCGGCATCGGCTTTTTTCTTAACTTCCGCGTCGTATTGTTTTTGCCTGCGCAAAATTTCCTTTTCCTGCAGATCGATTTCCCGGTCTCTGCGCACCAGTTCGATTTTCATTTGCTCTTCCACCACGACCTGTTCGGAACGGGCCTGCTGGATGTTGTAAGCTTGGTCAGCCTCGGCTTTGGCAGTGTCCTGTTCCCGCTTGTAGGCAGCAATTTTCAATTCCTTTTCCTTACTTGCCTCGGCGACCTTGGTGTCTCTCAACAGTTCGGCCTTTTGCCCCTCTTCGTCGGCCAGGGCTTTCTGAATACGGGCATCGCGGATAGCTTCGGCCTCGCCGATTTCGGCATCCCGTTTGACCGCCGCGATTCTTGGTTTGCCCAGCGCGTCCAGATATCCCTGCTTGTCACGGACATCCTTGATGGTAAAGGATACAATCTGCAATCCCATTTTTTTAAGATCATTGGCCGCTACCGCCTGGACCTCCTGGGCGAACTTGTCGCGGTTGCGATAAACTTCTTCCACCGTCATGGTCCCCAGTATGGCCCGCAGATGCCCTTCCAGAACTTCCTGGGCTTCCAGCCGGAGCGCGTCGGTAGGTTTGCCCATGAATTGTTCGGCAGCGGTAACCACATCATCGGTGGAGCCGCCGATTTTAATGATGGCCACGCCGTCGGCCATGACCGGAACGCCCTGCTCCGTATATACTTCCGGCGTGGTAACATCCAGTTTGTGGGACAGCAAGGACAGGAAATTGGCCTGCTGGAATATGGGCAGAATAAATGCTCCTCCGCCCCGGACTACTTTGATCTTTCTGGCCGGATCATCGGACAGGACATTTTTACTTCCCAAAAATGATCCGGTAACGATCATCGCCTCGTCGGGACCAACCGTTTTATACCGGGCCCAGAAGGCCAACCCTAAAATAACCACCACTACGATAACCAGCAGCGGAATCGTAACAAACTCCAACATCAACACTCCCTCTCGTATGATTAATGATCTTGATAACCGATGACCTGTAAAGTTCCGTCTTTAATATCGGCAACAACCACCCGGACTCCGGCGGCAAATTTCTCGCCATCGCAACTGCAGGCAATATGGTTGGTGTTGCCGCCGCCGATTTTTATCAGCACTTCACCACATCCCTGCTCTGGAATCGGCACGGTTACCGTACCGATTTTGCCGACCAGTTCCGACATGGTGTAGCCGCTGGAATTTTCAGCGTTTTTCATAGGCTTGACGTAGATAAAATAAACGCCGGTGGATAGAAAAGCCGCGATCATCATGGCAAAAACCGCCACGATCATGGCTTCCAGGGAGGTGAGACGTTCCAACATTATGCCGGCGCCGCCAAAAGCAGTGATGCCACCGACAACGGTCATGGGGCTTAAAAAATCCAGATGATCGATAGATAAAGCATTCCATATGCCATCAAAGGTATCTCCCAATATATCTCCGAAAATGACGGTGATCACCGCAAAAATAATCCCCCCGTAAAGACAGCTCCAATATACTGTTTGCACCCGTGTCCCTCCCCCCGAAACATTTATCAGCAGGCATGTCAGGAAGGCGTATTCATTTTCAGCTTTTCTTTTAGGGCGGCCAGTTCAAGGTCGATGGCCTCGCTGCCTCCCAACGCGGCCAATTCTTTATCCAGGGTCTGACCGCTGCCGCAGATTTCCGTGGCAACCTGGGCTTCGGCTTCCATATGTAAAACTTTGTCTTCCATCCGCTCGAAGCCCTTACGGGAATTATCTTTGCCAAAACCGCCGGCCACGCTGCTGATTTCCTTTTGGGCTCTGGCCGCTTCCACCCGGGCCACCAGCGTATCACGTTTGGCTTTCAAGGCTTCGTATTCATCCTTCATTTCTTTTAATTGGGTTTTCAGTGTTTCGGCGGTAGTGCGGCCTTTCTCATACTGAATCAGATAATCGTCGGCTTTGGCTTTATGCAGTGCTTTATCCTCCAGGGCGCGCCTGGCTAAATCTTCACGGTCTTTCTGCAGGGCTTCCAGAGCCTGGGCTTCACGTTTGGAAACCATATCGACCGCTTCTTCATACTGGGATTTGAATTTATGAACCACCACCAGTTGCCTGGCCACGGCACTTTCCGCATCAGCAATATCATCCTCCATATCCAGAAGATATTGATTGAGCAATTTGGCCGGGTCTTCCGCTTTGTCCAACAAAGCGTTGAGGTTGGCTCTGATATTGTCGTTGATCCGCTTGAATAGACTCATCTTCCCACCTCCAATTTTTTTATCCATGAATGTCTAATTATAGTACTCATTTCCGCCCGGATTTCTTTCTCCTGATTATATGAAAAATAGCCGTTTTGCTCTCTCTTTATAAATATCAATCATCCGACGGTATTGAATCCCTGTTTTCACCGGCATTAGACAATATCGCCATTAGAGATGAAGACATTACGCCTTCGAGACTGTTTACCCTTAGATACTATCTTGACATCAATACGTTTTCATAACGCAATCGTTGGTATCAAAGCCGGGTATCGGCACATGACCGAAATACAGCAATAATCCGAACCCGTTTCCTGCTTGGAAAACACGGTTCGGATTATCATTGTCTGGTCAGCAATTTACAGAAGCAATAATATGATCTTAATAAAGCTACTACATACATTTATAGTTTAAGTTTTTAATAATAATGCATCCATTATGTTTTTCTTTTGGTACATACATAACCTCGTCAGCGTGTCATATCGGGCAGGTAAAAAACGAAATCACAGGCACCTCAAATATCGTTCCAATTCCTCTTCCGCATACTCAGCTACCATGATCACCATCGCACCGGCATCGCCATCCCCGTAATAGCTGTCAAACGCTTCATAATACCGCTTACGGTCTGCAAACTTCACATTAATAGGAAGATAGCTGTTTTGCATCAACATTAAATTCAAGATCAGCCGCCCGGTGCGGCCGTTACCGTCTACAAAGGGGTGAATGCCTTCAAATTTCAGATGAAACAGTGCTGCTCTTTCAATGGGGTGCAGTTTTTGGTTTGCATATTCAACAATCAGCCGTTCCATCTGATCCAGCACCAAAATCGAGTCAGGCGGCTCATGATGCGCCCCCATAATACGGACCGGGATTCGCCGGTATACTCCCCTGTCTTCCGGCCTGTCCATCAGCACCAGTGTGTGGACTTGCTTGATAATAGCCTCGGAGAAGGGAACATTTTCTCTCACCAACTCCTGCACATAGAGGAAGGCGTCTCGGTGGCCTACCGCCTCCAGATGGTCTTTGAGGGGCTTTCTGTCAATGGTGATGCCCTCCAGCACCATTGCGGTCTCCTGCAAGGTCAAAGTGTTCCCCTCAATGGCGTTGGAGTTATAGGTGTACTCCACCAAAAACTCATCCCGCAGCCGCTGAAGCTCTCCGGCAGTCAAAGGGCGTCGTTGGTCTAATTGTTCCTTTAACCCATCAATTCGAGCAAACACAGACGCATATTCGTCGCCAATTTCTTTGTACCTTAGCCTGCGCCCATCAGCGGGCTTGACGGCATCGGCAGGTATCAAATATAATCTCCCTTCCCGGATAACACCAGGAATTTTTCCTTGCTCACAGAGCACACGCACACGGCGCGTGGACAACCCCCACCGCTCTGCTGCTTCCGATACTTTGATATATGTCATTACGAGCCTCCGCACTTCACTTAAACTATATCCATAAT
>DATMYB010000400.1:0-3498 GCA_035561215.1 Syntrophomonas sp.
GTTCACTTTTGGATAAAGGACGCAGGATGAATTTTCAGTCTGCAAGGCGGAGGAACGAAGCATAGCCGTAGCTATGGTGAGCGACGACAACGCAGCAGATGGAAATTCAGACAAGTCATTTGCCGAAATGTGAACGTGTCAATACACTAGGGCAATTTGAAAGCTGTAAAGCAATCTGGTGCTAACACGGATGGGTTTCGATAATACCGCTGTTCAGGCGGCAGCCAGCTCAATCCGTGTTAGTCTGTTCCGGGAGGCTTGTACAGCTCAGTGAACCGGCAGCAGAAAGGTGAGGGAAAATGGCCGATAAACGAGATTATTACGAGGTGCTGGGGGTATCGCGGGATGCCGGCCCGGACCAAATAAAAAAAGCCTATCGACAGCTGGCCAAAAAATATCATCCCGACGTGAACAAGGATGATAAAGACGCGGCTGATAAATTTAAGGAAGTGGCCGAGGCTTACGAAGTCCTTAGCGACGAACAAAAGAAAGCTGCTTATGACCGCTTCGGACATGATGCTTTCGACCCGTCCCGGGGCGGAGCAGGAGGCTTCGGTGGTTTTGGCGAAGGGATGGGCGGTTTCGGCGACATCTTCGACCTGTTCTTCGGAGCGGGGGGAGGAGGACAGCGCCGGCGCAGCGGACCTCAACGGGGCAACGACCGGGAGGTAAGACTGGATATAAATTTTGAGGAAGCGGTTTTCGGGAGTGAAAAGGACTTCGAACTGCAGCGGGTGGAGAAGTGCGGCACTTGTAAAGGCAACGGCGCCGAACCAGGAACGCCGATTAAAACCTGTCCCCAGTGCAAAGGCACCGGTCAGGTACGTGCCGCACAGAATACGCCTTTCGGACGTTTTGAAACCGTCAAGACTTGCAGCCGCTGCCAGGGTGAGGGTAAAATCGTTGAAAAGCCGTGTTCAACCTGTAAAGGTACCGGAAGAGTCAGAAAGAAGCGTACGATAAACGTGCGCATACCTGCCGGCATAGATACCGGCGCCCGTCTGCGCATGCAGGGGGAAGGAGAATTAGGAGCCAATGGAGGCCCCCCCGGCGATCTGTATATAACTATAGTGGTTCGCCCCCACGAGAGGTTTACCCGCGACGGCAATACGCTCATAACCGAAACGGAAATCGATTTTGTGCAGGCTTCCCTGGGAACTGAGGTGGAAATACCGCTGTTGGGCGGCATGAATCATAAACTTGACATACCGGCCGGCAGTCAGCCCGGTGACGTAATCACGGTTAAAGGCAAGGGAATTCCCCATTTGCATAGTCAGCGCGCCGGCGATCTCAAAGTTTATTTGAAAGTCAAAATACCTACCAAACTGACGAAACGTCAGAAGGAGATCTTGATGAACTTTTACGATGAAGACGGCAAGGATGGAAAAAAAGGCATTATAGATAAATTAAAAAACGCTATGGGCTAGTAATCTGCGTCACCTAAAACTTTGCTTACCGCCGGCTAAATTTTCGCAGGACTTCGTTGTCGTCAATCACAATACGTCCAGTATTACTCAATCCTCCGCCTTGCCCTGCAAAAATTTTTCTCGGCGGATAACCTAAACCTTTAGGCAACGCAGACTACTAGTAGCCCTGCAGAAATTTTTCTCGACAAGGAATATACGGACTTAGAGTTGACAGAGTACTTGAGGAGACGAAAGTTGAACTGGAAAGAATATACGGTGATTACAGAAGGCCAGTGTGTGGAGGCCATTGCGGATATTTTCCAAAGTTTGGACGCGGGCGGCGTCAGCATAGAAGCAATGCGGCCGGAAATAGGACAGATCATGGAAGCCGATGAACCGATGCCGGCCCCATACGGTCAGTATGATCAAGTATTGATCAAGGCTTATTTTCCTCAGGAAAGAGATGTTGCCAAGGAACTGCAGGAAGCCCTGGAACTGGTGCAGGAAAGCTTTCAGGTTTGCTGCCGGCTGCTGCTGGGACAGGTGCAAGAATCAGACTGGGAAGAGTCCTGGAAAAAATACTATCATTGTTTTAAAATTGGTCAACGGCTGGTGGTAAAGCCTTCCTGGGAGGAATATATGCCCCAACCCGGCGAGGTGATCATCGAGTTGGATCCGGGTATGGCTTTTGGCACCGGGGATCATGCCTCGACCCGTTTTTGCCTGGAATTTATCGATGATTATGTGAAAGGCGGGGAGAACATCATCGACGCCGGCTGCGGTTCCGGCATACTCTCCATCGCTGCGGCTAAATTGGGCGCCGCCCGGGTGCTGGCCATGGATATTGATCAGGTGGCGGTTAACATTGCCCGCGCCAATGTATCAATGAACGGTCTGGATAAGATCGTTCAGGTCGAATGCGGTGATATTACCCGGGATTTGAGCAGCTTTAAAGCTGATTATATATTTGCCAATATAACGGCGGAAGTCGTGGTTCAATTGATCCCGCGGGCGGCGGAATTGTTGCCGGCAGGCGCTTATCTGTTTTGCTCCGGGATCATCGCAAGCCGTTGGCCCCAAGTCAGGCAGCAGCTTGAAAAATACGGCTTTGAGATCGCCCGGATATTGCAGGACCAAGAATGGATGGGCATTGCCGCCCACAGACGTTGAGCTGGTACCGACATACGAGGAGGACGAAGAACCGGAATTATGCACCGCTTTTATATCCGCCCGGAACATGTAAGCGACCGGCAGTTGCGGCTTGACCAAGAGCAGAGCCGCCACATAGAAAGAGTACTGCGTCTGCGGCCGGGAGACGCGATTATTGTTTTTGACGGTCAGGGTCGGGAATACGAAACCAAAATCGTCGGCGCCCAGGACGGTCAGATTATCGTTGAAATCATACAACTGCTGCTGCATGATAATGAGTCCCCCCTCAAATTGTCACTGGTGCAGGGGATTGCTAAAGGCGATAAGATGGATTTTATTATTCAAAAAGCGGTGGAACTGGGGGCGTATGCTGTCTATCCCTTTTCCAGCCAGCATGCAGTGGTTAAGCTGGAACAGGAACGGGCGGGGAAAAAACAGGAACGGTGGCAGGCCATAGCCCGTGAAGCCTGCAAGCAATGCCGGCGCAACACCATACCGGCAGTGCATCCGCTTGGCTCCCTGGCTTCGATGCTGGATATAATCAACGGACAGCCCGCTATTATGTTATATGAAAAAGAAACGCGCTGCGGATTAAAAGATCTGTTAGCCGAACAACGTTCCGTATTATCCGCCGCCCGGGAACTTTTTTTGATGATTGGTCCGGAAGGCGGCTTTGCCTCATATGAAGCAGAAGCGGCCCGTACCGCCGGCATCATGACCGCCGGGCTGGGATCGCGCATATTACGCACAGAAACCGCAGCGCTGGCAGCTATGTCTATAATTTTTTATGAACTGGCCGATTTAGGTAGTAGTAGTCTTTAACACCTAAAACTTTAATTCCTGCCGGCTGAATTTCCGCATGGCGCGTTGTCGTCGATCATAATACGTCCAGTATTACTCGCTCCTCCGCCCTCCCTTGCGAAAATTTTTCTCGCCGGATAAA
>DATMYB010000401.1:0-10574 GCA_035561215.1 Syntrophomonas sp.
CAATACGGCCAGTATTACTCAATCCTCCGCCTTGTCCTACAAAAATTTTTCTCGGCGGATAACCTAAACCTTTAGGCGACGCAGACTACTAGAATATTTTTATATTGACTCCCCTGCAAAAAGCCTAATTTAATCGTGTGGAATGTATAAACATGCAGGAGCACTTGGCGCTGAGCCTGGCCACGGTTTGTTTATACATTCCACAAGCAAATTATAAGTTTTTGCAGGGGAATCTTACATTGAATTTTACTGAGAAGCTCGTTGTCCGTCCGACCAGGAGCTTCTCAGTTTTTTGCAGGTAGCGTCGTGACAGCTACAAGTTACAAGCGATAAAATGTAAGGCGCCATTGCAGGACTTAAATTTGCTATCGCGAAATCTATTGTAGCGGTTGGGTTGGACCGGTGGGGTTCAGAGGTTGCCAACTATCGGGCCGATCCCGGCAGCGATTGATAAAAAACAGCATAGGGGACGATGAATGAAAACGATTCACATTTACACTGACGGAGCCTGCTCAGGCAATCCGGGCCCGGGCGGATGGGGCGCGGTACTGATGCATGGAGAACGGGTCAAGGAGATATATGGAGGCGAGTACAATACCACCAATCAGCGTATGGAAATCAAGGCGGTGATTGAGGCGCTAAAAGCGCTGAAGGTGAGCGATTGGGACGTAGTCGTATATTCCGACAGCGCCTATGTAGTCAATGCTTTCCAGCAGCACTGGATAGATAATTGGAAAAGGAACGGCTGGCGCAACAGCAAAAAGGAAGATGTGGCCAATCAGGATCTATGGCGGGAACTGCTGCAACTGACCGGGAAAAATAGGGTGCGGTTGGAAAAAGTTAAGGGGCATGCCGGCGACGAGTGGAACGAGCGCTGTGATCAACTGGCCCGCCAGGGGATCAAAGAGCTGAAACAGGAGGGGTAATATGGCGGATATTATCGATCAGATAGCCGGATTGATGAAGCATTCCAGTAATACCGTAGTGGTGACCGGGGCCGGTATCAGCACGGAGGCGGGTATTCCCGATTTCCGCGGCGCAAATGGCATCTATCGCCAGATTGGCGAAGATAAGGTTATGGGTATTATCAATATCGATTTTTTTAAAGCTCATCCCGATGAGTTTTACAGTTTTTATCGAAAATATTTTCAATTTCCGGATGTAGAGCCTAGCCGGGCCCATCAAATTCTGGCTCGCTTTGAAGAACAAGGTATGATAAAAGGGGTTGTGACTCAAAATATTGATAATCTTCACCAGCAAGCCGGCAGCCGCAACGTTATTGCCGTCCACGGCAACGCGGAGGAGTTTATTTGCATGAATCCCCGCTGCCGTACCATTTATGACCGGGAGATATTTCTTCGTTATGCGGACTCGGCGCCCCACTGTGACCACTGCGGCAGCATCGTCAAACCGAATGTGATCTTGTTCGGTGAGAATATTAATAATTATCTGGATGCCCGGCAGATGATTTTGGACGCCCGGCTGCTGATCGTTATTGGGTCTTCCCTGACGGTTTGGCCCTTAGCCGGATTTGTCAGCGAATTCAGCACTTTAACCCAGGATCTGGTGGTTATAAATAAAGGCCGGACCCAAATGGACCATGCCGCCCGCTATAAATTGGATGTCGGCGACGGCAGTACCGGCGCGATGCTGGAAGAGATCTACCGCAAGCTGCAGATGTGACGGGACGGGGGTGCAACGATGCAGAAGTGGAAGGACTTTCGAGACAGGTACAATACGTATTTGGTTAAGAAAAAGCTGACTTCCTGCGGAAAAAATTTTCGCGCCCGCAATCCCCGGGAGCTGTTTCTCGGTGAAGGCGCGGAAATTCATGTGGGCGACAATGTGCTGCTGGAGAGGTATGTGCGCATTTCCATGGGCAACAACGCCCGCCTTTATATCGGCGATAACACCTATATAGCTGATTTCAGTAATCTGCTGGCAGTAAAGGAAATACATATCGGTAAAAACTGCGCTATATCCTGGCATGTTTTGTTTATGGATACCTCATCCCATCCGCTGGGCTTCAGCGGCGAGACACCCCAGACCAGAATCGCCCCCATTCACGTTGGCGATCATGTTTGGATCGGCTGTCGGGCGGTGATATTAAAAGGAGTAACCATAGGAGAAGGAGCAGTGGTGGCCAACAACGCTGTCGTCACCAGAGATGTTCCGCCGCGTACACTGGTAGGCGGCAATCCGGCTCGGGTTATAAAAGAGGATGTTGTCTGGGAATGAATAAAGTTACAATCTGCCAAAATATTAACGAAGGGGAAAAACGGCTGGGCGTCCGGATTGAGGATGAAACAGCCAGTTTGCAGGATTTGCTGGAAGCGTGGCAGCCGCTGTGCGACGACAGTTTGATCCATAAGGAGTATGCCGCCGCTTTTCACGACACCTGTAAAGCATGTCAGGTCAATTGCTGTAATACCGCTTACGTTATCCCGGATCTGATCGCTTTTAAAAAAATCGTCGCCCATTTGGGTCTGGGTTATGCTGATTTTATTAGCCGCTATTTCCAGCCGGAAAAATACGACGCCGGTTTGCTGCGGCTGCGTCCCGACCCCTGTATTTTTCTCAGCCAGCGGGTCTGCAGCATCTATGAGCTGCGGTCGCTTATCTGCCGCTTCTATATCTGTACGCCGCTGCAGGGAGAGACGGAAGAACTGATTTATAAAATTAGCTGGGCGGGGGGAGCGGCCACCCAGGTTTTTGCCGAAAATCAAGGACTGCTGAAAGCCGCCGAAGAAGCATCCCGCAGCAGTTTTGATTTGCTGTTTCTTAATTTGCTGAAAGAATACCGGCACACCCCCATGGTGGCATCATTTCTAGAGGCGGAGAGCTATGCGGATATTCCGCTGAAATTATTCCTGTGACGAAAGGAGCGCTGCAATGTTTATCGTTAACGTGGCTACTGATGATCCTCTTAAAGTCATTCGCAAATTTGAAGAGAAGCCGTCCCGTCTGCTGGCTATTACCTGCCCGGAAGGCGAAAAGCAATACCAGCTGGTGTACTCACTGGACAGCCAGTAGTCGGTGCTGTTTAAGTTTTTTTATTCGAGAGAATCCTCACTCGGCAAGGCCTGGCGGGGCGGCTGAACCAGCAGGCCGACTACCGGTTCAGCCAGGGAAATTTAGTTTGGGGCGCAAGGGACTGTCGACTGAATTTTGCATACTTATGCAAAATTATAGCTTAAGGCAGGATTTTTGAGAACGCTTAATGAATAATAGATGCGGAAGACTTTTCTGACCGGGGAGGAGGGGTTACTGCATCTTTGGCAGTATTCATACGGATTGAGTTTAGGTAAATTTTTATTTTGAGGAGGGCACAAGGTTGAAGTTCAATATGAGAAAAACCGCGGCGCTGCTGGTAAGCGTTATGATGCTGACCACCATGCTGGCCGGCTGCGGAGGGAAAGGCGAAAGCAGCAAATCCGGCAGTGAAGATACCATCAAGCTGGGATTTTTGGGAGCAAAAACCGGATCAGTGGCCAATTACGGGTTGCCTGGCGAAAAAGGCATGAAAATGGCCATCGAAGAGCTAAACGCCAAAGGCGGCGTGCTGGGTAAGAAAGTGGAAGGCATATACGAAGATAATAAGGGCGAGAGCAGCGAGATTGCCAACATTGCCACCAAATACATAACCCAGGACAAGGTCGTGGCTATGGTAGGCGATCCCTGTACCGGCTTGACCAAAGTGGCAGCCGATATCGCCCAAAAGAATAAAGTGGTCATTTTCTCCGCCGGCGCTACCGGAGCCGGTGTGGTGGAAATAGGGGATTATGTGTTTAGAAATACGCTGTTGGATAAATTCGCCGCCCCGGCAGTGGTGGATTGGATGATCACTAAACAAGGGTGGAAGAATTTTGCCGTTATCACCTCGCTGAACAATGGCTACAGTACCGCGCTGACTCCGGTATTTCAGGAAGCCATCAAGGCCAAAGGCGGGAAGATTGTGCTGGAAGACAGTGTCAACGACGGTGAAACGGATTTCACCGCCCAGGTGACCAAACTTAAAAACTCCAAGGCCGACGCGCTGGTATTCACCGGCTACTATACGGAAGCGGCATTGATTATGAACGAAGTACAGAAGAAAGGTCTGGACATCAAATTGATCGGCGGCGACGGTCTGTACGGCCAGGATCTGGCCAAACTGGGACAGTCCGCGGTGGAGGACAAAGTGATTTTGTATTGCGGCTTTTCCAGCGATCAACCCAGCCCCGAAACCGAGAAATTTATCAACGATTATCGCGCCAAATACAATGAAGACCCGGATATGTTCTCGGCGCAGTTTTATGATGCGGTCATGATTCTGGCCAAAGCCATGGAGGAATCCAAGAGCATCGATCCCAGCGTCTTTAAAGACCAACTGGCCCAATTGAAAGATTATCCGGGGGTATCCGGCAATACTACCATTTTGCAAGACCGCGAGCCGGTCAAGAGCCCGGTCTTTTTGCTGACCATAAAAGACGGCAAATTTGCTCTGGAAGACAAAATCCCGGTAAATATTTAAGCCTATCTTGCAGGCGAGATGAAAGACGATGAACGCCTTTCCTGCAGTTGAATTATGCTTTGCCTGCGGCTTGGCACAATTCGGCTGTATGGAGGGGCGTTGTTTTTTTATTCATTGCCGCCGTGACCATTATCCAATATGATGATAAGGTCATATATTCCGGCTAAGCCAAACGGATGGAAGGGTATAAGGCGGCGGCCGCATAATCATGGTTATCCGGAAGCAATATAAAGTATAGAGGTTCAGCCATACGAAATGCCGTAAGCAATAATAATCAATAATCAACTAGTAGTCTGTGTCGCCTAAAAGTTTATTTTATCCGCCGAGATAAATTTTTGCAGGGCAAGGCGGAGGATTGAGCAATACTGGACGTATTGCGATTGACGACAACGAAGTTCTGCGAAAATTTGGCCGGCGGGAAGCAAAGTTTTAGGTGACACAGACTACTAGGCAACCAAAAACTTTAACAATGGAGGGACCGACATGGATCCGAACATCGAACCCGTCTATAATCGCAGACATCCCGGAACTTTGGCCTATAAAAGATTCTTCTACAGAAGTGCGCTCATAGGCGTGCTGCGGCCGCACCGGGTGGTATTCAAACGCCGCCGGGTAGGCAGAGATGATCATTTTGTGCTTTATGCAAAAGGCAAAAAGAAATGGTACAAACTCTTCGGGGTACCTGAAGAGGTGACAGTTCCTTTTACCTACTCGGATTTCTCCAGAGCGGTAGGCTTCATGGAGGTGATCGAAGGACTGGGAGCCAATTTTAAATATTTGCTGCATCTCAAGAGCGAGATCTGGTTTTATAAAGAACTGGCGCCCGGCGATGTCTACATTATCGATTACGTTTTTGATGATGTTTTGCAGATAAAACCCGACAAGGCCGCCATGATCGGACTGTCGGCCATCAGTCGGGACGGCGAACTGTTTATGAAAATGCGGGATCATTTTGTCATCAAGAATTTGCCGCGCAAAGACGCCGCCCACCTGCAGAAGGACGAAAGTAATGAGTTTAAGGGAATTACCCATGTTCCGGCCGATCCCCTGGAAAACTGCCGGATGGAAGAGCTATATATCCCGTCGGATATGGCCAAACGCTACGGAGATACCTCCGGCGATTACAACATAGTCCATACCTCGCCGTTTATAGCCAAAATTTTCGGCTATGAAAGAACCTTTATTCAGGGATTATGCTCCGCCAATCTGATCATGAGCAGGCTTTGCATAGCCGGCATCAAACTGCAGCACTTTACCATCACCTTCGGCCGGCCGGTATTCATGGACAGCAAGGTTTTCCTTTATTACACGGACAGTGAATACCGGCTGCAGGACGAAGACGGGAATGTGCTGTGTTTCGGACAAATAAACTGAAATGGCAGTAGTTTGTTAATTAAAGATTTTTATCCGGCGGGAATTGAAGTTTTAGACTTAACAGAGCACTAGTACGCTGTCAACTCTAAGTCCGTATATAATTTGTCGAGGGAAATTTTTGCAGGGCAAGGCGGAGGATTGAGCAATACTGGACGTATTGCGATTGACGACAACACAGCCATGCAGAAATTTAGCCGACAAGGAAATATGGAATTAGAGTTGACAGCGTACTAGGTGAGAGGCGTAAAAAGTTGTAAGCGTAATTGCAGGGAGAGGGATTTATGGTCAGTAAAGAGATGCTGGAACTGTTGTTTCGCCCGGCCAGTATGCAACGCTGGAACGATCATATCAGACCCCATACCGGCTTCAGCGAATTGGACAAGCAGGCGCATAAGATGGTATTTGCTTATGTTCTGGCCAAAACGGAGGAAAGCGACCGGAAGGTCGCTATTGATTGGCAGCGTCTAATCGAAGGTGGTATTTTTGAGTTTTTGCAGCGCAGCATTCTGACCGACCTTAAACCGGATGTGTTTCATCGGCTGATGGATCAAAAAAGCCGTGAACTAAACACTTGGGTGATTGGGCAGATTGAAAACAGCACGGCCGGCATTAAAGGAGATTTTCTGCCTAAAATGAAAAATTATTTGCTGTCTTCTGATTATGCGTATTTTGAAAAGCGTATTTTGAGGGCTGCTCATTATCTGGCCACCAACTGGGAGTTTTCCATAATCGATCGCCTGAACGCCGGTTTTTTCGGATTGGAACAGACCCGGCAGAATATTGCCAATGAGGTGGAAGATTTTTACGATCTGGCCGGGGTGCAGAAGTTCGTACTGGGCAAGAAAAGCCGTAATTTTATGGATCTGGTGGGGCAGCTGCGGTTTCAGCAAAGATGGGCCCATTCGCCGCGGGTGCCGGAAACATCGGTACTCGGACACATGCTTATCGTTGCCATACTCGCCTATCTCTTTTCAGTGGAGATAGGGGCGGGGGCAAAACGAATATATAATAATTTTTTTGCCGGACTTTTTCATGATCTGCCGGAAGTTTTGACCCGGGACATTGTCTCCCCGGTTAAAAGGTCGGTGGAGGGTTTGGAGGAACTGATCAAAACCATCGAGGAGGAGCAATTTGGGGAGAGAATCATGCCGTTGCTGCCGCGGGCGTGGCAGCAGGAGATGCTGTATTTTCTAGGCAATGAATTTCAAAGCAGGACTAGGATCGACGGCGAAATACAGTTGTATTCCTCAGAAACCCTCAGCGAGAAGTATGGCAGCGACGAATTCGACCCTTTGGACGGGGCATTGATCAAGATAGTCGATCAACTGGCGGCTTATATCGAAGCGTCCATGTCCATCGATTACGGTATCAAAGCGCCCGAACTAATGAAAGGAAAAGCAATGATCTATGACAAGTATGGTTCCAGCAAAATTTGCGGTGTAGATTTCAAAGGTTATTTCGATTACTGGCAGCTTTAGTGTGACCGCATCGGATTTCAGCGGCGTTACAGCAAAAATTCGGCGATCAACTCGGCAACCGTGAAAAGACCCGCGCAATGAGCAGCGGGTTTTTGTGTTAGCGGCAGAACCAAAGTTTCAATCGTTATGTTTCTCCTTATCCCGGCAGGGCGGAGGGCCTTGAGGAGCCGACGGACACTGATGGCCGTTGCCGCCGGGGGCAGGCTTGGCGGCAGGCTCTGGTTGCAGGGAGCCGAAGGTTCTCCTTACAAGGGGATAGACAGCGGAATAGAAAAGGATCAAGACCAATCCGGCAAACAGGCCGGAACCTTGCCCGGCAATAAAGGGCATGGTAACGATCGACGCCGCCAGACCGATTATGGCGATCCAGTTTGTGTACGGATAGCCTGCCAATTGGCAATTCCCCCGGGGAGGACAGCCGGCGCGCCGGCGGAATTTGAGATGCGTCAGCGTGATTATCAGGTAAACAAATAATAACGAAAAACCGCCGGAGCTGACCAGGAAAACGTAGATTCGATCCGGCAGCAGATAGGACATACTTACTCCCAGCAGCATCATTATCCCGGAAAATAGAATACCACGCAGCGGAACATCGCCTTTTTCTTTTAAAAACCCAGGACCGTCGCCATTGTCGGCGATAGAGCGCAGCATACGCCCCAATCCGAAAATGGATGCCATCATGGAGGAAAGGATAGCGGTAACCAATATCAGATTGACTATCCCAGCCGCAACGCCAAAGCCATGGATGGTCAAAGCCTGGACCATGGGGCTGATTTTGGTGGACACGGACTGGGTGGGGATCAGTGGCAGCAATAAAAGGATTACCACGATATACATACCCACTAGAGAGACAACTGTGGCTGAAATTGCCCGTGGTATAGTCTTATGCGGATTCCGCGCCTCTGAAGCAGCCAAACCGATTACCTCAAACCCCGCATACCCCAGCAGCACCACCAGCATACTGCCGGCCAGGCCGCCGATTCCATGGGGAAATACAGATACGTTTTGCACCGCCCCCAAGCCCAGGGGCGCTTTACCGCTTCCCAGACCGGTGATCAATATCACTGCCATGATGATAAAAACACCAATCGCCAGCAGCTTGATGGAAGCCAGGCTGGTTTCCAGCTTGCTTACCAGGTTGGCGCCCATTAAATTAAGCAATGTAACCAGAGATACGATAAGGACTGACAACAACGGCAGGGATAGCTGCGGAAACCAGGACCTGATTAACAGTGCCGCTGCCGTAGCTTCGCTGGACATGGATAGTATCAAACCGGTCCAGTATACCCACCCGACTAAATATCCCATAAAAGGTCCATAGACATCTGCGGCAAAAGTGCGGAAGGAGCCGGGATGAGGATTGGCCACCGTCATTTCCGATAAGGCGGTGAGTATTATATATACCAGCATACCTCCCAGAATGAAAGCCAATATAATGGAAGGCCCGGCAGCCTTAAATGCAATGGACGTAGCTAAAAAGAAAGAACCTCCAATGACGGTTCCCAGCGCCATCATGGTAAGCTGAAAAGCTGACAATCCCTTTTCCTGCATCCGACCGCCCTCCTGTATTTCTATTTCTCTATTATTCCACCCGAATTTTAATAATATGCTGTACGCTGGTTTGGTACATTTCATGCCCTTTGCCGATGCGCTCCATAACGGGCAGTATGCGGAAAAACATATCGGACAGGGATTGATTGATTTTGTCGAACTGGACTTGAGCAAGTACTGGCTGTGGTTGCTGCCGATGGTGTGTGCCTGGCGATGCGGAAATATAGGCTTTTCCTGCTCCGTATGGACGGCTTGCTTAAAATGCAACTCATTTGAAAGTTCTGTCCCGCAACCAGATGTTCAACGAGGAGGAACGGATGCGGCTGGGGAATCTGCTTCACGAGATTACAGATGATCTGCGGCTCAGTCAGCAGGAACTGGCGGTCTATGCCAGGCACTGTGAGCTTAAGGGGTCCGCTGAAGAAATTAGCGACCTGGCTGCGCTCAGCGAGGGATGGATATCCATGGTATAATAGCGATAATGAGGGGGCTACGCCGAAAAAACTATTTGAGTTTCGGCACAGCCCCTTTTTGGTTTTCGTATTCAGTTGGCCGGCAGGCAGGTTCACAACTTGTCCTGGTAACTGCCTGCAGTTAAAAAATGGCCCTATTTTTAATTCAGTATCGTCACTTTAACCGTTTTCATTCCCCAATTCAATGCTTCTTGTTTGCTGTCAAAGAAAAGGTCGATGCGGTTGCCTTTAATGGCACCGCCCTGGTCGGCCGCAATCCCTTCTCCGTAACCTTCCACATAAAGCCGGGTCCCCATAGGAATTACGTTAGGGTCGGTAGCAATAATTCCCCGCGCCAGAGGCAAGCCAATATAGGATGGCTGTCCATAATAGGGGTAATTGCTTTCCCAGCTGTCATCATACCCCGTGGCAACCATGGTTACAACTTTTCCTCTATTTACGTCAGTTCCGCTTCGTGATACCAAAGTTGCAGAGATTCCAAGCGCTCTCTTGGTGGCCGGGCCAACGATACCATCCTTCTGCAGACCGGCATCGCCTTGAAAACGGATAACGGCGTCATAGGTTTGGGGACCGAAAATACCGTCCACTTCACCGCACGCATAGTCTTTATTGTTTAATATCTGTTGGAGTTCACTTACGGCAGTTCCGGTGGAACCCCAGGAAAGATTTCCTGAATCAGCTGCTACAGCAGTTTCGACATTAGCCATTAAAAAGCCGGTGAAAACTACAGCCAGCAGGGCAAGTAAAATACCGCGTTTCATTTGCAACATAAAAAATACCTCCGTAATAATTAGCTCCTAATCATTGTCAAGAGATTAGGAGTACTTACAGTGTTGGCACCGGTTCGTTAAGTATAGAGGATTTTGACAATCGCGGTCAAACCGCCTAATCCAGTTTTAAAATGGACAAGTCGTTCATGATCAGAAGCAACTCAGGAATCATTCTGGATGTTCCCAAATCTTTTCCTATGAAGGCTGATACCATTTTGTTGCATTGTAACCAATATTGACTGAGCTGTACTTCAGCCGTACCTGCAATCAGCATAAAGTAGCAACCAGCAGGGGATACATGGAGACGTTCTCGACATTGAATTATAGGGCTGAAATCGTTATCTGATGAGGAAGATGGCATACTGGAAATATGTAACGGTTAAAAATATGATTTCCGGGATCCATAACCTGATTT
>DATMYB010000402.1:0-5660 GCA_035561215.1 Syntrophomonas sp.
ATATCCCGGTGGGGCGTTTCGGTTCGAATGATGAGCTTAAAACAGCCTTGATGTTTCTGGCCGCACCGGGGTCAACCTATGTAACCGGTATTAGTCTGATTGTAGATGGCGGATATTATGCGCAATAAAACACATATAAATACCTCCTGTGTCGAATAAAGATAATTTTTAAAGGGAGATGATTTTCCTGAACAGAGACTATGCGCAAATGTACAAAGACAAATTACGCAGCGCGGCAGAAGCTGTTAAATGTATTCAGCCCGGCGATTGGGTCGACTATGCCATGTTTAATGGCAAACCTGTTGCCTGTGACAAAGCATTGGCCGATAGAAAAGCTGAACTAAGCGATATCAAGGTTACCGTGGCAGTAACCGTACCTCCCATTCCGGAAGTTTTATTGAAGGATCCCACCGGGGAGGTATTTACTTATAATGACTGGCAGTTCAGCGCCGCCACGCGGGCTCTGGCCAATCAAATCCCCAATGTTTTCTATTATCCCACCAACTACGGAGAATCGGAAGTTTGTCATTACGGGACCAACGACAATCCTATAAAAGCGGGTGCTGTACGCCGCGGCTGCTTTATCATCCGCGTATCTCCCATGGATAGATTTGGCTATTTCAATTTCGGAATTCACAACTCGGTAAGCTTTGCTGAAATTAGTAATGCCAGGAATGTTATCGTCGAAGTTAATAATAACATTCCCCGGGCTCTGGGCGGATTCCGGGAACAGGTGCATATTTCCCAAGTAACCTATGTGGTGGAAAGCGACAATGAACCTTTATTTGAGCTCCCCGCAGTTGAACCCACTGAGACGGATCGCAAAATTGCCGCCAATGTGATGACTTTCTTGCGGGACGGTCAGACCATCCAGTTGGGTATCGGTGGCATGCCCAATATCGTCGGCAAGATGATTTGTGAAACCGATCTTAAGGATCTAGGTGGCAATACCGAGATGCTGGTCGAAGCCTACATGGATATGTGGGAATCGGGTCGACTGAATAATCGCCGTAAAAACCTCGACGAAGGAAAAATCTGTTATACCTTTGCACTGGGCAGTAAAAAATTATATGACTGGATAGACAACAATCCAGCGATTGCCTCATGTAATGTTGGGTTAGTCAACCATCCGGTTCGCCTGGCACAGATGGAGAATTTGATTTCCATTAACCAGGCCTTACAGGTTGACCTGTATACCCAGATCAATGCCGAAAGCAGCGGCGTTAAACAAATCTCCGGCAACGGTGGCATGTCTGATTTCGTGAACGGCGCCTTCTGGTCCAAGGGCGGCCTCAGCCTGATCTGTCTCCCCTCCACCTACACCAAAAAAGACGGAACTCTGGTTTCCAGGATCGTACCCTGTTTTGAGCAGGGATCAATAACCACCGTTACCCGGCAGATGGTTAACTTAATTGTCACTGAATATGGAGCGATTTCCATCAAGGGGGCGCCAGTGTGGAAGAGAGCGGAAGAACTTATTAACATTGCTCATCCCCAATTCAGGGACGAGCTCATAAAAGAGGCCGAAAAACAAAAGATATGGCGCAGAACCAATAAAACTATATAATATTTTGGAATATTTGCCAGGCTGTTTGGATATTTTCGGCGGCACATCGCCGAGCCAGCCTTTCCAAACGCCTGTATACAAACAAATACCGGAGGTTTTAGCCTCCGGTATTTGTTTGTATTTAGCTAAGGAAGTAATGCTACGATATTTTGTTGCTGCGGCGCCAGATTTTGCGTTCCTGGGCTGCCTTAATCAGGTCATCTCTGAAATCGGGATGGGCAATATCAATTAACCGTTCTGCCCGTGACCAGGTGGAGGCGGTTTTCATTGAGGCCACCCCATACTCGGTTACGATAAAGTTGACCATTTGGCGGGGTACGGTGGTGATGGTTCCTATATCGAAGTTGGGTACGATTCTGGATATGAGCGTGCCGTCTTTCTGGCGGTGGGTGGATGGCAAACAGATAAAACTGCGGCCGCCTTTGGACCAAAAGGCGCCCAGAACGAAATCAGCCATGCCGCCATTGCCGGAGATCTGCTTGAATCCGGAGCTTTCCGCATTGACCTGTCCATATAGATCTACCTGCAGAGCTTGATTGATGGAAATTAGATTTTCAATCTGGGCCAGATTGATCGGATGGTTAATATAACCGACTCCGCAGGAGGCCAAAGCCTGATTATGATCCAGCCAATCATAAAGTTCCCGCCCGCCCAGTGCAAAGGTATAATTGATCTTGCCCCGGTCCATGGCTTTTTTTGTACCGGTCATTTTACCGGACTCAAACATATTCCTGTATGCATCAACCAGCATTTCGGTCCATCCGCCCAGGTCTTTCAGATCGGTTTCACAGATCATTTTTCCCAGTATATTTGGCATGGCTCCGATTCCCAACTGAATAGTCTGACCGTCCCGCAAGAAGTTCAGAACATTGGCGGCAATTTGACGGTCCATCTCGGTTGCTTCTATTTGCGGAAGTTCGTACAGAGGAGGATTTTCACCTTCAACGACATATGCGACCTGGGATATATGAATTCTCTCCCGGTTGCCTCCCATACAAAACGGAATATTATCATTAACCTCAACAACCGGATATTTGCAGGTTATAGCTGACAAATAACTGCCGGAATTGTGCATTCCCCAATTGAAAAAACCATCCTTGTCCATAGGCGTCGTTTGTATAAAGAAATAATCGCGTAACACCGTCCCCATTTTTTCCGGATCTTCCGCTCCATAAGTATTGTAGAGATCGCTTTCACCATATTGAATCGGCGCATAAAAAACTCCTTGGCATTTTTCCTGTAAGATGCGGGTGAGTGCGCTGAAGTGCTGGTCATGATAGGTGAAAACCTCACCAAGGGGGTCCTTCAGAACGACTTCAGGGACTGGAGGAACGGTAACGGCACCGTAAATACTGATATCCTTAAGGTCCTCCTTGCGGGCTGCCAGCGCCTGGTCGAGAACTACCGGTTTGCCGTTAAACATGGCATAATCGATGAGATTTCCTGATTTTACGGTTTGGGCCACTTCCGCTGCGCTACGCAGCTTTTCCCGGTACATTTTTTGGTAATCCTTCGCCATTAAGTATGCCTCCCTTTAAATTGAATTTTTAATAACTCGGTACGGTTTTGTCTATCGGTATTGCCAATCACCTCCAATTAGGGAAAGCGCTCAATAACCCACCAATTTTATTTATTTTGATTAAAGCAAATATTCAGACAATTAAACCTGTATTAATATCAGGTCGTCATAAAGGTGTCCGATTGGATAACAGAAATACTAGGAATAGAATCATGAATAAATGATGAAATGAAATAGGATAATATGCAGCGAATAATGGGTCAAGTTTATAAATACAGCATCCACCTGGACTTTACAGGAGTCGAACTCTATATTCCGGTTTGATAACAGGCAGGCTTGATTCGATGTTTTGATTATGGTGCGGGAGCGCCATCCCGCACCGGAAAATGGTATGCTGAACTACACTGCTACTACTTTGTCAACCCTAATCCACATTTCCTTGTCGGTTAAATTTCTGCTTAGCTACGTTGTCGTCAATCGCAATACGTCCAGTATTGCGATTGACGACCCCTTGCCCTGCAGCAATTTCCCTCGACAAATAATATACGGACTTAGGGTCGACAGAGTACTAGTGATGGTGTAATTATACAAACGCTTGAAAATATTTTGCCTCCATGGCTACGGTCGGATAATCGTCACTCAACAGCCGGCGCTCCAGCCCGTAGATCTTGTTGAGCTCATAACTGAAGAAATATTTGCAGGCAAACAGCTTCCCCTGATAGAATAAATGGTCGGATTCCAACATACCGGTCTGGCGATTGAGCGCTTTTTGCGCGGTGATGGCTTGCAGCAGCCACTGCCAGGCCACGGTGATGAGTGAGAACATTTCCAGATACAATACCGCGTCAGCCAGGAATTCTTCGGTTTTGCCCTGCACGGCTAACTCTTTCAGATGTTTGGTAACTCGGACCAACTCGTTCAGGGCATCGATCAACTGGTCGGCCAGCGGCTGCAAATCGCGTATTCCCTGAGAATTTTGCAGAGTCTTGGAAATCTCTTCGAAAAATAGATCCAGCGCTTTGCCATTTTTCATGCTGATTTTCTTGCCCAGCAGATCCTGGCCTTGAATGCCGGTAGTTCCTTCATGAATCGGATCGATGCGGATATCCCGAAAATGCTGTTCGACCGGGAAGTCCTGGCAGAAACCGTAACCGCCCAGACATTGTATGGCTGCGCTGGTAGAGATGATGCCTGCTTCCGAGGGGAAAGTCTTGACCACCGGCACCAACAAATCAACCAGCAATGCATATTTTTCACGATCTTCCGGCAGGGGGGATACTTTGGCCAGGTCCTGGTATTTGGCGACCTGCATGCAGATAGCCAGACCGCCTTCAACGATGGACTTCTGCATCAACAGCATACGTTTGATGTCAGCATGCTCAATGATCGGGATCATTGGAGCGGTGGGGTCTTTTTCCGTAGGTTTGCGGCCCTGGCAGCGCTGGCTGGCATATTCCAGGCTGGCGTAATAAGCGGCGGTGGCTTTGCCGACGGCTCCAATGCCTACGTTGATACGTTCCTCGTTCATCATATGAAACATGTAGCCCAGACCGCGTCCCGGCTCTCCGACCAGATAGCCGCGGCAGTCATTGTTTTCGCCCATGGTCAACTGACCGATCGGACTGCCCTTATAGCCCAGCTTGTGTTCGATACCGTCACAGCTGATGTCATTGTATACCAAACCGTTACCTTCCCATCGATATTTAGGAACAACAAACAGGGAAATGCCCTTGACACCATTGGGCGCGCCTTTGATTCTGGCTAACATCATATGGACCGTATTTTCGCAGGCATCCGTATCGGCTGCGGAGATAAAGATCTTCTTGCCTTTGATCAGGTAGTAACCCTGACCGGTTTCTTCGGCACTGGAGGTCAGATCCCCCAGAGAACTGCCTACATCAGGCTCGGTCAAGGCCATGGTACCCTGCCACTCCGCCGAACATAACTTGTCCAGATACTTGCTCTTCAGATCTTCGCTGGCAAATGTTTTCATGATGTTAGCGGCCCCGCAAGTCAGTAACTGGTAGGCGCCCATGGAATAATTAGCCCCCATGAAAAGGAACCCGTAAACGAATTTGATCATGTTGGGAAGTTGTTGGCCGCCTGCAGCATATTCCCAGTCCGCATTGATCCAGCCGCCCTGGCCGATTTCATTTAAAAATGACCGTACCGCGGGATGTACTTTCGCTTGTCCGTTTTCATAACGGGGCGGGTTTTTGTCCATTTCCTGCAGGAAGGGATAGCATAAGTCAGTTCCCATTTTCCAAGCCGTATCGATAATCATGTCAAATGTTTCCAAACTGTGATCCTGATAGTATTCGTATTTTGTCAGTGATTCGACATCGAATACTTCCTCCAGCAGAAATTTAATGTCTCTTCGGTTTGCAAAACGTTCTGCCAATTAAATACTCCTTTCTGTTTTAGAACCTTATTACAGGTTGAACGCACAAATCTAAATTGATCCTGCTAATTAATAAAGCAATTCTTATGCCAAACGAAAAAATATTTGGGAGTAATGTTCGCGATGAGCTTAAAGACGGACTTTTTAGAACCAATCACTGGAGATTCCCGGAT
>DATMYB010000403.1:0-5564 GCA_035561215.1 Syntrophomonas sp.
ATAAAAGTTGTTTTTTTGTTATACTGAAGGTAAATTATTTATCAAAAGGTGAAATATGAATTATATTTATTATTATTCAACCCCGATAGGAACCATCGGTATTGAGGAAAAAGAGCAAGCTATAAGCCATTTGTATCTGTCTGAAGCGCTGCCGGCGACTGATAAAATTGAGAAGGAAACGCTCTTGCTACGGGAGGCGGGGCTTCAATTGCAGGATTATTTTGCCGGTCGAAGGCAGGTATTCGATTTACCCCTGGCGCCGGAGGGCAGTCCGTTTATGCAAGCCGTATGGCGCAGTTTGCTGGACATACCCTATGGGGAAACGCGATCATACGGAGAGATAGCGGCTGCCGTCGGCAATAAAAAAGCCAGCCGGGCGGTAGGCTCAGCCAATAATCGCAACCCCATCGGCATAATCATTCCCTGCCATCGAGTCATCGGCGCTAATGGCAAACTGGTGGGTTACGGCGGCGGTTTAAAAATGAAAGCATTTCTGCTGGAGCTAGAAAAGCATTATGCCGCTACTTGCTCAATGCAATAGCCCAATATTGACACTCTTCTTTACAATAATCCTGCTTAATTCCTGGGTCACATAACCTTGGTGAACAGTCTTCAGGGAATATCACGTTCCTCCAATACGATTCCGCACAGCGAGACAGTTTGCCTGCCTCGAGTAAATGGGTGCATCCCGCATTTTTGCGGAATTTGCTGTTCTTCATTCCAATAACATAGGCGGCTGGATAATTATATCCATGTCCGGAAACGGCTAGTTGTTTTTATTTTTAGCTGTTAAAATATAGCCCAGATAGTAGAGGTGATATAAGTGACACAGGAACAGCGCCTTCATCTTGACAATCAAGCCTGCTATGCCGCCTTTAAGGCCCATGACTCACGTTTCGACGGCCATTTGTTTGTTGGAGTGTCGTCTACCGGAATTTATTGCCGGCCTATATGTCGTGCCAAGGCGGCGAAGGAAGAAAACTGCAATTTCTTTATCAGCGCCGCCGCGGCTGAAGCGGCCGGATTTAGGCCGTGCCGTCGTTGCCGTCCCGAGTTGGCGCCGGGTTTATCAATATCAGACAGCGCTTCCCGGATTGCACAGGGAGCCGCGATAATCATGGAGGAAAATTGTCTTACCGATTTGAAGATCTCTGACCTTGCCGGCATGCTTAACATCACCAGCCGGCATTTACGAAGGGTTTTTTCCGCTCAGTTCGGCGTTTCTCCCGTTCAATACTTGCAGTCGCGCAGGCTTCTGTTGGCCAAATGCTTATTAGCCGATACGAATCTTTCCATTACTGAAGTGGCGTTATCCGCGGGATTCGGAAGCATTCGAAGATTTAATGATCTGTTCAAAAAATATTACAAATCCACACCCAGCAAGTTTAGAAGCTCGGGTAAAGTGAACTCTGCAAATAAAGAAACCATAACTTTGACCCTGGGCTATCGTCCCCCCTACGCCTGGGAGGAGTTGGTAGATTTCCTGGCGGACCGCGCCATTCCCGGAGTTGAATATGTAAAGGATGGTGTCTATCGCCGGACAGTGGCAATGAAGAGCGGCAGCAGCACCTATTACGGCTGGATATCCGTGGCTAATAAACCGGAAAAAAATTCTCTTGCAGTCACGCTGTCCTGCTCCCTGTTGCCCGTTTTACCTAAAGTGCTGGCCAGGATACGATGCCTTTTTGATATAAACTGTAATCCTGATGAAATATACAGGAAACTCTCCATTATGAATGAATTGCGGCCGAACCTGTGCATACCGGGACTGCGTCTGCCGGGGAGCTTCGATCCTTTTGAAATGTCGGTGCGTGCAATTTTGGGGCAGCAAGTGACGGTAAAAGCCGCCCGTACACTGGCAATGCGTTTTGCCGATGCCTTTGGGGAAAAAATCAGTACGCCCTTTGACGAGCTCCACTGCTCGTTTCCTTCCCCGGAAATCATTTACCGGCTTGAACTGCCGATTGAAAACCAACTGGGGCCGTTGGGCATAATCGGCGCCCGGGCGCGTTCCATTTTTGCGCTGGCCGAAGCGCTGGTGACGGATACTATCCATTTTAATCCGGGGGCAAATCCGGAACTGGAGACGGAAAAGCTCCTTCAACTGCCTGGTTTTGGACCCTGGACAGTCCAATATGTCGGCATGCGTGCGCTAAACTGGCCGGATGCTTTCCCCCACACCGATTTTGGTGTGAAGAAGGCGCTGACCGGATTGATGCCCAAGGAGATTTTGGACGTTTCCCAAGCCTGGAGGCCGTGGCGTTCTTATGCAACGATCAATCTATGGAATTCATTAAAGGAAGAGAAAGTAAATCATACAAAGCTACCGGGCAATGCCTTATGCAGTCTCTGAGGATTATTTCCACTGGCTGACAGCGAAGATGCGCCGCTAAAACGCCGGTTGGCGCCAAACAAAAAGAACGTCCCTTGGTTGGATTCTGAATGGAGGTAAGATGATGAACTATACATGCAAAATCAGCTCTCCGGTTGGACTGCTGACGATCTCCAGCGACGGAGACAATCTCACCGGTCTTTGGATAGAAGGGCAGAAATATTTTGGCCGTACGTTGGGAAAAAGTATTGAGGATGAGTCGCTGCCGATATTCGTCAAAGTACAAAGTTGGCTCAAGCAATATTTTGACGGCATGCAACCCGTGATTGATTTTCCTCTCGCCCCCTCCGGCAGCAGTTTCAGGCAGGCCGTATGGAAAATCCTTGGTGAAATACCTTATGGGCACGTCATAACGTATGGGGAAATAGCCAAGCAGATTAAGGAGCAAAGCGGCCAAACTTCTATGTCGGCACAGGCGGTGGGGGGCGCGGTAGGCCATAACCCGATTGCCATTATTATTCCTTGTCACCGCGTGGTGGGTGCGGACGGAAGCTTAACCGGATATGCCGGGGGCATTAAAACGAAAATAGCGCTGTTGGAGTTGGAAAACGTACCCATGGATAGGCTTTATGTCCCGAAAAAAGGAACGGCGTTATAAAATAAGTTCCCAAGAGGCTTACCAAATCCGGCTTCTTGGAGGGAACCTGGCTGGGTCATTATACTCTTTAGGGTAGAAAGTCAAAACGGCAGACAGCAAGGCTAGGAAAAGCGGCTGCCGCCGCCCCTTTTCCGTTCGTAAAACTTTGCCCCGGAGGAACCGTTTTCGTCTTTCTCCAAGGATTACAACCCGGATTACCAGCTTCTAACTGGGCAGGTTATTATTTTTGCCGGCCCTGTACAAAATCAATCTCTCATTGAATGTGTTATCCGGATGCTCCACATCATCCAGACACGGGACGATTTTATAATTCCGCAAGGCTTCCTCCAGCTCGATCTTGATCATAGCCGCTATCATGTCCGAGTTTTCCTCCATGATCCTTTCCGTCATCCCTCGATCCACCAAATAACGGATTGTGTCGGAAATAGTTTCCCCTCTTTTCTCAGCCACCATTTTTATTTGTTCAAGCTTTTGCACCGGAAATTTAACTGTGACTGATTTGAGCATAACTCCAACCTCTCTTCCTATTACCCTCATGCGCTGCATGAGAGCATTTTCAAATAAGTAAAAGGGATGTTACGATGGATGTCTTTTCTTATGCACTGCTATAGTACAATTATACTATATTTTATATTTTATTTGTGTGTCTCCAGCCAGGCTCGCGCTGTCCAATCCGGATCAGCCAGAATGCTCCTCCCCACCCCGACCAGGTCGGCGTGTCCTTCACTAATGATTTTGTCGGCATATGCTCCGGTTTTTATCCCTCCCGTCACGAGAACCGGAGCGAGAACCACTTTTTTAACCGCATCCGCCATATAAACAAAAAAACCTTCCGGTCCGGAACGCATGTAACCGCCCACCCCCCCGGAGAGATCCAGGCAATCCGCTCCAGCCTGGGCAAGGGTGGCTGCAGCCCTGACGCCTTCTTCTATATTATAACCTCCCTCCATCCGGTCGTCCGCTCCCAGACGAACAAACACGGGGTAATCGTCTCCGACAGCCCGGCGTACTGCCGCTAAAACCTCCAACGGCAAGCGCAAACGGTTATCCAGACTACCTCCGTAATCATCCCGGCGCTGGTTGGTAAGGGGCGATAAAAACTGATTGAGCAAATAACCGTGGGCACAATGAATTTCCACCAAATCGAAACCGGCTTGCTTGGCTCTTAAAGCCGCCCGGGCAAAATCCTCGATAATACGGTGAATCTCCTGAAGATCAAGAGCTTCGGTGACCACGGGCTGGTTTTTCTGCTCTTCTCCAGCCAAGGCGGCTGCCGTATGTCTCGATAGCGGGTTGAGAATCGCTGAAGGTCCCAGCATACGCTCTATCCCCCTCATACCGGCATGGCTCAATTGAATCCCAGCCGTCGTACCTGCCCCATGGATGCAATCCGCCAACCGTTGTAATCCGGGCGTCAGCGCATCATCATAGATTCCCAGTTGCTTTGAGTGGGCTTTCCCATACGGATGCACGTAACTATGTTCGACAATAATCAGCCCTATCCCGCTGTTGCCGGCCGCATCCGATCCTTTGACCCGAGCCCGGGCCAAATAATGTTCCAGCATCCGTTCGGTCACTTCTCCATTATATCCGGCGATATCCAGCGCCATGGGAGGCATAACCAGCCGGTTTTGCAAATGCAATTGCCTGATTGACAGGTCATTCCATAAATCTCCCACTATGATCCTACCTTTCTGATCCGCCGCAATAGCTACTAACGGCTTATATATACCCTTTGGCCTCCGTTTTCATAAATGTTTTTGTTCCCGCCCTCTTGAATCGTTTGCCAAACCATTTTCTTATCAGCGACGATCATGCCGGCGATGGCGTCCACCCCATAGCGAAAAAGCACCGGCGATATAGGTACGCTGGGTCCCAGCAGTATCAATTTGGCATTACGGGACAATTCCAAAAGCCGGGGCATCGTTTTATTGATAAAGGCAGTGCCGGTTATATAAATAAGATCCTGCTCGGGGAGGATGAACTCGCAGGCAGAGTCGGGAAAGTCGCCGGGACGCGGGTCCCGGTCCAAAATGGAAAGCTCGCACAGCTCCCGCAATTCATCTAATTTAGGAATATGTCCGACAAAGGCCACCTTTTTATAATTTTGCGAGAAAGATTGGTCACTAAAAGCATCGGCGCCTTCCCCGCCAATATCGCCCCGGCCGTAATCGCTGGGCTCGGTTATCTCCATAACATTTTCCGAAACATTCAAAGTTGAATTAATCGCCGCCAATCCCAGCGAAGCGTTCAGCATATTCCATGATTTAACGTAGGAGGCTATTTCCTTTAAAGGCCGGCCCACGATGTAGCGCAGCTCCTCTCCCGTTTTGCCGCCTTTAACCGTTTTTGCCACGCCCATGCCCTGATCGGAACAAACGATCGTCCAGTGCAAGCCTACCATATATTCGGTCACCAATAAATCCTCCGGTACGGACTCAATTAATTCGTCATAAATCTTCCACATATCAAATAACTCCTTTTATCAATTATTGATTCCCCTGCTTCGGTTTCTTCCAGTTTCCATCATTTTCGTATGCCCTTTCATGGGATTTGCTGTCCGCGGTCCAAGCA
>DATMYB010000404.1:0-7375 GCA_035561215.1 Syntrophomonas sp.
TATAAACGGAACCGGCGCAGCACCGTTGCCGATGTGGAACAGGCTCTGAGAAACCAGGATCTGATGTATTCGTTGCGAGAGGTCGGTTTGGAATTCGGCCAGCCGCTGCGCTCCCGGGAAGAAGCGGCGGAATTTGTCAAAGCGCAGGCTTCCGGCATAAGTGAAGACGATTTGGAAGCTTTCCTTGCCCAAAGACTTACCGAGACCGGGCAGGAAGAATATCCTTTTTACATACCTAACTTGAAAACCTTCGGTATTTTTGAGATCGAAGGAGAATTGCAATCGAGAAATTTTTATAAAGAGGGAAAAGAACTCCTCTTGGCCTGCAGTCCTGGGGATCCTGACAGTTAATTGATTGCCGTACTATGGGATATCCTGTTTAGCGAGCTATAGAAAAGGCTGAACCTCAACCCTAGCGACGAGGTCCAGCCTTTTTTCACGCTTCATATCTGCTATCGCAATATCTACTAGTAGTCTGTTACATCTAAAAGCTAAAAGTTCATTTTATCCGGCGAGATAAATTCTCGCAGGGGAAGACGGAGGAGGAAGCAATACTGGACGTATTGCGATCGACGACAACGCACCCATGCGAGAATTTAGCCGGCGGGAATTAAAGTTTTAGGTGCAACAGACTACTAGTCTCAAAATGAGATTTCCATTATGTTATTTTGGAAAAATGATCCGGTTCATTTGATGGAGTCGTTGCAGATAAATCCAGCCGTTATGGGGAATGATTCACTTTGTAATCATTTGGCACGATAATTGCAAATATTAATTTGGATAAGACAAAGTGGGGGAAAATAATCTTAAATGCCTAATATTTGCAGAAAAATTGGTAAGACAATTTAGGGGGAAGCCAATGGAAGCCGACCACTACAAGGTAAAGTTTAAATTGTATCCAAGGTTTATTAAGCAGAACAGGAGCGCGGCCGACCGAACCAAACTGACACCCTATCTGCTGGTCTTACCCTTTGCCCTGCTCAGTCTGTTGTTTGTCGTTGGAATTTTCAACGGACTATTACAAAGTTTGGGCATTATTCCCGTCTTGGACCTCAATACGCCGACTTTGAAGTATTATATTGAAATCTTCCGTCGACCGGAGTTGCTGTCTTCCATCGGCGTCAGTCTCTATATCACTTTGGTTTCTTCCGTCATCGCTGCCGTACTGGGGGTTTTGATTTGTGCAGCGCTGGTTTTTACCGGCATGGATCGGGGCAAAATATTTGAGATTGTGAAGATTCCTATCGCCATACCTCATACAGTGGTGGCGCTGTTCGTCATCTGTATTTTTGCCCAAAGCGGACTGTTGGCCGGCTGTTGTATAACCTGGGGCTGATTGCTTCCCAGAACAGTTTCCCTTCCTTGCTGTATACCGGCAACGGAACCGGTATAATTATGGCTTATTTGTGGAAGGAGGTCCCCTTTGTAGCATTTTTTGTGATTGCCGTTATGGCCAACATCAGTTCCTCGCTGGGGGAGGCGGCGGAGAATCTGGGAGCCGGGAGGTGGAGAACATTTATGGAAATAACGCTGCCCCTTTGCCTGCCGGCTATAAAAAATGCTTTTCTGATTGTGTTTGCTTATACGCTGGGAGCTTATGAACTGCCTTACTTGCTGGGGGCTACCGGGCCTCGGGCCTTGCCGGTGCAGGCATTTATTGAATACACTCATCCGGATCTGCAGCACCGGCCCTATGCCATGGCGCTAAACGGGATCATGTTTTTTATTTCATTTGTTATTGTCCTGCTGTACTACCGTCTGATTCAGCGGGATAAGATCATGACCAACGTGGGGGATAATGATGGGCAAGGGTAACGCATTTTTTAAATTTTTATTGATGCTGTTTGCGTTTTCCATACTGGTTCCGATCGTTATTGTAGCCATATGGAGCCTAGCGAGCCGGTGGCCCTGGCCGGGGCTGCTGCCGGAATCTTTGTCTCTGCGCGGCCTGGATGAATTATTCGGCAGTTATTCCGGCGCTATGCAGACGCTGGGTTCAAGCATACTGCTTTCTGTAACTGTGGCAATTTTGGCGGTAATCATTGGAACCATGACGGCCCGGGCGCTGGTGATGTATAATTTTGCGGGCAAGCAAGCGGTGGAGTTCGGCGCTATCCTGCCCATCATCATACCCGGTACTGTATTTGCGATGGGGGTGCATGTACCGCTGATCAGGCTGGGGCTGGCCGATAACGTCGTTGGAGTCATACTGGTTCATTTGATCTGCGGGCTGCCTTATACGATCAAAATCATGACCGACATCTCCGCGGCCTTTGGCAGCAGACTGGAAGAACAGGCCCTTTTGCTGGGTGCTTCTCCCCGGCAGGTGGCCGTCGATATTATCTTGCCTTCCTTGTTGCCTGGGTTGATTACTTCCGGCTGCATGGCCTACATTATTTCATTCAGTCAGTATTTTTTAACGCTGCTGATTGGAGGCGGCCATGTTAAAACGTTTTCCCTGCTGATGGTTCCCTACCTGCAAAGCGGGGACCGGACAGTAGCTTCGGCCTATAGCATGGTTTTCATCGTTTCCACGCTTTTGCTGTTTATCGTGATCGATATGTTGGGCAGGAAGTTCAGCCGTGACGGGCGCGGTTATCTGTTTATGTGATTCCGGGGGGTAGGTCGCTTGAAGCTGCAATTAAAAAATATTTCGGTAACTTTACAAAATAAGCTGATCCTCGATTCACTCCATCTGGAGGTGGGGGAAGGTGAACTGATTTCTCTCTTGGGACCGTCCGGCTGCGGCAAAAGTACGCTGCTGAAAACCATTGCCGGTTTGATTTCTCCCCGGGACGGAGAAATCGTCATGGACGATACGATCGCTAACCATCGGCCTGCCGGCGAACGAGGAGCGGTCATCGTGTTTCAGGACCTGCGGCTGTTTCCTAATATGTCGGTGCTGGACAACGTCGCGTTTCCTTTCAAAATAAGGGGAATAAGCAAAGAGAACCGGAGACTGCAGGCACGCAAGCTATTGAAAAGCGTACAACTGGAAGGCTTGGAAAACAGGAAAATCCATGCGATATCAGGAGGGCAGCAACAACGGGTGGCATTGGCCAGAGCCCTGGCGGCCGGCCCCAAACTGCTCCTGCTGGACGAACCCTTTGCCAGTTTGGATGACAACCTGCGCCAGGATATGCGGCGCCTGGTTTTGGATCTGCATCGCAAACATGGCATTACCACGATTCTGGTCACCCACGACCAGCAGGAAGCCCTGATGATGTCCAACCGCATAGCGCTGATGATGGAAGGCCGCATTATTCAGTTTGATACGCCTCAGAATATATATAACGCGCCTGCCAATAAGACGGTAGCCGACTATTTTGGGGGCGGCAGCTATATTAATGGAGAGGTGAAGAGCAACAGATTCAACAGTGATATCGTGGATTTTTCCGTCGAGGCGCCGGACGGCAAATACCTGGCCCTTTTCCGGCCCCCAGCGCTGCGGTTGGCGCAAGGAAACGACAGTTACCAGGTCGTCGATATGAAATATCTGGGCGAGAAATGGGAGATTCAGGTGGAGGGGAAAAATTGCCTGTTTCTCCTGGCGGCTCCCAACGGACACGGCCTGGAAATCGGGGCCAGGGCAGGACTGGATTTCGACTGCCAACAAGCGGTTATGATACCGCAATGATTGGTCTTTCGCATCCCATAAATGAGATAGGTGACACAGACTACTAGCCAGGGTTACCCGAAAAAACGGTCGGATGAACAAAAGGAGGAAATGAAGTATGAAAAAGTTATCCTGGATGATCGCTGTAATATTAATGATCAGTATTTTTGCCGCCGGCTGCGGCAGCAACGCTTCCAAGAGCGACAATCAAGCCCCTGCCGATAGTTACGACACGATAATGCAAAAGGCCAGGGGCACGACGGTAACCTTTTACGGCTGGGGCGGCGATCAGGATCGCAATAAGTGGCTGGAAACGGTGCTGGTGCCGCAAGTTAAACAGAAATACGATATTACTCTGAAAATCGTTCCCATGGACATTGATCAGATCCTGAGCAAGCTGGGCAATGACAAACAGGCTGGAAAAACCGTCGGATCCATTGACATGATATGGATTAACGGGGAGAATTTCTATTCCGCCAAAGGCAACGGTTTCCTTTTCGGACCTTTTACCGACAAATTACCCAGCTATACCAAGTATATCGATGCCAATGCCCCAGAGAACAAATATGATTTTGGTTTTGCCATTGACGGTTATGAGGCTCCTTACGGTAAAGCCCAGATCGTTTTGATCAATGACCGTGCCGTTACGCCGGAAACGCCTAAAAATACAGCGGAATTAATGGAATACGTTAAGAAATATCCCGGCAAGGTTACCTATCCGGCTTTGCCCGATTTTACCGGCAGTGCTTTTGTCCGCAATATCATCTACGACATCTGCGGTTATGAGCAGTTCGCCACCATGAAAGCCGACAAAGCTACGGTTAAAAAAGCCATTCAACCAGCCCTGGATTATCTGAAACAACTCAACCCTTATCTCTGGAATCAGGGAAAAACTTTCCCGGCCACTTCGGCCCAAGTGGACAATATGTTTGCCGATGGGGAACTGGTGCTGAACATGAGTTACAGTCCTTACAGCGTTGCCAACGCCATTGCCAAGGGAACGTATAAAGATACCGCCCGCACTTTCCTGTTGGACAAAGGTACCATCGGCAATACCAATTATATCGCCATTGCCGGCAGCAGTGCCAACAAGGAAGGCGCCATGGTGGTGATTAATGAGATCATGTCGCCGGAAATGCAGGCTTCCATGTACGACAAACTGAAACAGTTGCCGGTGGTGGACTACGACAAACTGAATGCAGACGAGAAAAAAATGTTCGACAGCGTCGAGCTGGGCAAAGGAGTCATTCCCCAATCCGAGCTCTTGAGCAAACGAGTACCGGAGATGCCGGCCAATTTGATCCCAATCATTGAAGAGATCTGGGCGGAAGAAGTCGTGGGTAAATAACAAAAGAAACGAGTATGACTGATTGCCGGTACTACCATTGGGAAAAAAGGCAGTACCGGCGCAGCCTACCTTCAGGATGAATGCCGCACGAAGCTCAAAAAGCGAGGCGATCAGGAATTGGATAAAATCGATATGGCCGAAAACAAGCAAAAGGTGATCTTTGACTGCGACAACACCATGGGCATAAAAGACTGTGACGTCGACGACGGCCTGGCCCTGCTGTACCTGCTGGGAAAAGATCTGATCGAACTGTGCGGGATCACTTCCACTTACGGCAACAGCGACGTCGATACCGTATACGGAAATACCGCCGCTATGCTGCGGGAATTGGGCCGTACCGACATCCCACTGTTCAAAGGCAGCGCCCGGTCCACTCGCGAAATTCCAATCGGTTCCAAAGCCATGGCGGATAATGAAGCCGCCCGGTTTTTGGTTGAAACTGTCCGGGCATATCCCGGCCAGATCAGTATTTTGGCCACCGGTTCCCTGACCAACCTGTACGACGCTTTCCGGCAAGACCGGAATTTCTTTGCCAATATCCGCCAGATCGTGCTGATGGGCGGTATTACCGAACCATTGAACATCAACGGCCGGGTTTTGGAGGAGCTGAATTTTTCCTGCGACCCGGCAGCGGCGAAATGTGTCCTGCGCAATAAATGTGTCTCGTCAATAACTGGCAACAATTGCCTCAAGGCCTATTTTAGCGAAGAAGATTTTCGCCGCCGGCTGGAGGCGAGTTCCAACCCGGCAGCCCGGTATATTTATCAAAAGTGCCGGGACTGGTTCAGAACCATGATGCAGGTCTTTGCCATCGACGGCTTCCATAATTGGGATGTGGTGGCGGCGGTTTATCTGGCGGAGCCTGGTTTTTTTGCCGACCATTGCTATGGGCTGGTATCGAAGGAAAAAGATCTGACTCAGGGACTATTGCGCCTAAGTTCCCCGGAGAAGGCCGATTGCACGGTTAATTTGCCTCAAATCAAGGACCTGGAATCTTTTACGGCGGAAGTGTACCGCGGTTGGATGTCCGCCCGCTGCCATATAGAAATGTAGCGACATGACTTGGAGCCGCACAGAAATGAACCGGGAATTTTATGCACGAAGGTGATGACGACGATGCTGGCGGAAGAACTGCTGGACAGTATGAAAGATTATATCAGGAGAAATGAAAGCCGGTCTGAATTTTTGGCGGCGTTGGAGCAGCCGGCGCAGGCCTTGCAAAAGGCTGAGGTAGCTTACCTGGCCCAGGGAGAGTATAACCTGAACTATACGGTCACGGTGGGGACAAGGAAATTTGTTCTGCGGATCAATACCGGCAGCCAGATGCTGCTGGAAAATCAGATCGCTTATGAGTATAAGGCGCTGCAGTTGTTAAGTGTCTCAGGGGTGACGCCGTGCCCATATTATTTGGACGACAGCCGGCGGGAGCTGCCTTATGGGCTGCTGATAATGGAGTTTTTGCCGGGAGATCCCTTAGACTACAGTAGTGACTTGCGTCACGCGGCCCGGACTTTGGCTCGCATACACGGCCTCGATTTTAACGCCTCCGCCACTGAATTTTTGGTGAAGGAGCCCGGCCCCTTTACCGGCATCTACAATGAAGTGGAACGTTTACTGGACAGCTATCTGGCCTGTTCCCGGGCCCGATCGGAGACGGCCCGGTTGTTGAAGGAGATTTTTGTCCTGGCCGGCGACCGGAAAAAGGGCGAACAGTACCTGCTGGCGGAGCCCTGGCTGCGCGTGATCAACACGGAATTGAATTCCCATAATTTTATCGTCAACCGGCAGACGGACCGCTGCTTTTTGATCGACTGGGAGAAACCCATTTACGGCGAACCGGCCCAGGACCTGAGTATGTTTTTGATCCCCACCACCACCCTGTGGAAAAGAGATTATATTCTGAGCCGGGAGGAGAAGGAGGACTTTCTCGACGAATACCGGCGGCATCTTCCCCCTTGCCTTTACGCCGATACGTTGCGGGACCGGGTGGAGATGTTTACCTTCTTCACCCAACTCCGGGCGGTAGCCTGGTGCGCCATGGCCTGGGCTGAATATACCAGTCCGGGTCGTCCCTTAAGCAATGACGATACCTTTCAAAAAATTAAGATGTACATTGAACCTGAATTCCTGAATTGGCTGTTTAAGGCGTATATTTCGTAAGCGTCTGGTAGGAGGAATGAAAGCTCCGAGCAAATGAGGGCGCAAATTGATTGTTGACGACTGCTGCGGTCCTGAGCAACCGGCCGTAAAAAACTCCCAGCGATGACCTAACCCGGCAAGGGCATCGCTCGGAGTTTTTTAATCCTGGATGCACGTTGTTCGTACAGCCGGGTTTTAGTTTGGGATTTTTCGAATGAATTATGGATAAAAAATGATTCTCAAAATTAGCCAGGTTTTTCCCAAATTAAAAC
>DATMYB010000405.1:0-2416 GCA_035561215.1 Syntrophomonas sp.
CGCTAATGATATATTGGGGAAGGTTCTCCGGCTTAATGACGCCATCCAGGGCAGTATTGACGGCATAGATCATAGCATTTTGAAGTTGTCGGACGTTGCCGGGCCATTTGTATTCGGAGATACACTTCATTGCATTAGGGCTGATCTCCGGTATCTTCCACCCTTGTTTCTGGCAATATTTTGTAGCAAAAGTCCGGCTGAGCATTTCGATATCGCTGCCTCTGGACCGAAGTGGCGGAATATTTACCGTTAAAACCGACAGGCGGAAAAACAGATCCTCGCGGAATTGGCTTTCCCGGATCATTTTGTTTAAGTCTTTGTTGGTAGCTGCTACCAGCCGGAAATCGACTTTTTTATAGCGGCGTCCGCCGATGCGCATGACCTGCTTGTCTTCCAATACTCTTAAAAGAACGGCTTGCAATTCCAGCGGCATGTCTCCGATTTCATCGAGGAACAGGGTACCGCCGTTAGCCAGTTCGATTTTTCCCGGTCGACCATTGCGTTCCGCTCCGGTAAAGCTGCCGCCTTCATATCCAAACAGCTCGCTTTCAATAAGTTCACGCGGCATGGCCGCACAATTTACTGCGATATAGGGCCCACGTGGGCGATGCACGTTATGGATGGCTTGGGCCAAAAGCTCTTTACCAGTCCCGCTTTCCCCCAATAACAGGATGTTTTCTTCTGAAGTGGCAAAACGCTGTGCCAGCGTCAAGCTCATTTTAAATTCTCTGCTTTCCCCCAAAATATCTTCAAATTTATAGCTGGCAATGGAACCGGCACGATTGGCGGTAATCGAGTTGATTCTTTCTATCGGATTAAAACGCAGGACGGTCATTTCCACACGCTGGTCGGATTGGCTCATAACCGGACGCAGCGATAAAAGAAAAGCCTGTTCGTCATTGCCGGACAAAATATTCTCCTCTATATCTGTGGGACTGTCGGCGTCGACTAAAGCTTTTATATCGGACTGGGGCAGCAGAAACTCATCTATGTTCCGGTTGCCCACATCCTCCGGTCGGAGTTTGAGTATTTTCAGACCTTCATAGTTGGAATGAAGTATCTTTCCGGTGCGATCAATGGTTATGATTCCTTCATCAACGAAGGTCAATGTAGCTTCCAGAGCATCGTTGACCATCGTCAGATCATGATAGCTTTTCTTTAACTTTTTGTTGCTGTTTTCCAGTTTTATCTGAGCCTCAACTGCAGTGGCAACCGTGGTTATAAGTCCCAGGGTATGGGAGCGGAAATTCTGCAGGGACTCCGACCACGGCTCGTCAGCGATGGGTTGACTCAAAATCAAAGTGGCGATTACTTCGCCCTCTTCATTCATGATCGGCGAGGCTGAAACCATGATATCCTGTAAAACGGTGCAATAATGTTCCGGCCCCCATATTTGAACCGGCTGTTTGAGGCGGGCGCAAAGGGAATGGACATTGGTGCCGATGGTGCTCTCATTCCAGACCAAACCTTTTTTGGAATCGTGCAGCGTTGGTATTCTGTACATTTCGCCTTCCGAATGCAAAAATGCGCCATTTTTATCACAAACGTACATTACGTAACCGCTTTCCAAAATGGCCATCTCTTTAAATGTTTCAATTAAAGGATTAACAATATTGAGCAGTTGCCGGTTTTTCTCCAAAACTGCTTCGAATTGTTCGGGACTCAAAGTGGGCAGGTGAACGTCCATGTAGGGATCAACCCCGAATTGTCTGGATCTGATCCAAGAAGCAGCTATTTCCTGGTTTAAATAGGGACACTGGCCGGGATCGTTTGATTTATTATTGAGAAAATCTTTTTTACATTGCAGCAAACCTTCCCAGGCTTCCTTGGTCATACCTGAACGATTATTTAGTGTAGAAGTAAAAAAAACCACTTTACCAACCCACTTCATATTTTATTTGGTTTATTCCGGCTCTGTTTATCAACCGATTGCTCAGCCGTAATAAGAATAACCGGCCCTATGGCTGGCTAAAGTTAAAATCAGTTTTAGTTTACTCTTCTTTTTAAAACCTAAGCTTAATTCTGTGCGTTTTCTATAAGACAATCCGGTTTAATGCCGGTTGTGATTTCGGTTGTGATGAGAGAAACTTTAAATGTAACAGAGGTTAACGGGGCAGGTTATCATTTTTATTTGCTCAAGCTTTTATATCGGGAATTTAATTGTGATTGATTTGAGCATCACTTAAACTTCTTTCCTGTTACTCTCATGTCGATTCATTGGCGCACTTTTCAAATAATTCATAACCGGATGCTGCCGTTAATTAAAATAATAGTGCAAAAATTATACCAATCCCTGGGCTAGCAATTCAAATCTTGCCAGAGCATGATTTTGACATATTTCTTCTCGTTTTAGGCAGCCAAGAGAAAATCCTATTTTGAGACATTGTCTTACCTATTGTATCAAAGTAAGATTCCT
>DATMYB010000406.1:0-3719 GCA_035561215.1 Syntrophomonas sp.
TAGTGTACTGTACCATTCACTTTTGGATAAAGGACGCAGGATGAATTTTCAGTCTGCAAGGGGTCGTCACGAAGCATAGCCGTAGCTATGGTGAGCGACGACAACACAGCAGATGGAAATTCAGACAAGTCATTTGCCGAAATGTGAGTGGTACAGTACACTAACCCCAGGGATTATTGCAGGTTCAGGCTAATGAATTCAGCCAGGGTCAATTGGGGTGGCCAGGCGGACAAGAAACCGGTCAAATCTTTTACTTGACCGAAGAAATAAACGGAATTTGTTTGTACGATCATCTGCATTTAAAATCACCTCGTCAATAAGATATGCAATTATTGGGAAAATATACCGGGAGGCGCAAAGATGGATCTTACTGAAAAAACGATCAGCAGCGAGGAAGTATTTAAAGGCCGCATTATCAGATTGAGGGTCGACCGGGTGCGTCTGCCGGATGCCAGGGAGAGCACCCGGGAAATTGTGGACCATCCCGGAGCGGTGGCCATTATTGCTTTGGATGAAAACGATCAGATCATCATGGTAAAACAGTACCGCAAGGCGGCAGAACAGGTGATGCTGGAGATACCGGCCGGCACTTTGGAAGCGGGGGAGGAGCCGCTGGTTTGTGCTCAGCGCGAATTGCACGAAGAAACCGGGTTGACCGCCGATCATTGGGAAAGATTGTTTGCTTACTACAGCGCACCGGGTTTCTGCAGTGAAATACTGCACGTGTTTTTTGCCTCCGGACTGCATTCCGGGCAGGGCCAGCCGGACGAGGATGAATTCGTGGAGATGGTGCGCATACCGCTGAGCGAGGCTTATAAGATGATTTTTTCCGGCCAGATTCAGGACGGCAAAAGCATCATCGGCTTGCAGTATGCATATAACCGATAGAAAACCGCGGAAGGGGAAATAGGGATGGACAAACTGCGCCGGATCATGGTTGACAGCGATGCCAGCGGGGCCCAGGCAGCCGCCCGGGCCGGATGGCTGGTGATGATCGTCGATGTCATCGATATGTCCACCACCCTGGAAAGCGCCTTGGATGCCGGCGCCGCAGCCGTGCTGGGGGCGAGCCCCGATTTCACCCGGGCTCCGGTCAAAGTGATGCCGGAGGAGATAGGACGGCAGGCCGCCCGTCTGGCTCGCGATAACGGCCAGGGCATTGTGGTGGTGTCCGAGCCGCGGGTGGGCAGTGATGAGGAACGCTTGGGCCGCTGTCAGCGATTGATGAAAGGGATCGAAAGTGAACGGGGTCTGGTGGAGGCCGTTATCCCTAACATCGGCGCGGAAACTCCGAAACTGGCCGATTTAAAAAATAAAATCGTGGTGGCTGTTTCCGATACCGGAGGCGTTGCCTATGATGCCGCCTTTACGGAGCAAGGACGGGTGATAACCGGGACAGTGGCCCGCACTTTCCGTCAAAAAGGGATCGAACCGGCGCTGAGCGCAGTGCGGCGGGCGTTAAGCCTGATCGCCCCCGATCAGGGATTGGCCATTATCGCAGCCAGCCGCAACTCTTTGGAAGACGTGCTGGCGGCTCAGTTTATTGCCAATTTGTTTCTGCAGGAGCATTAAAGTATGATTTCCCTGCGTAAACTTATAATTGATTCCCCTGCAAAAACACATGATTGGTTAGTTGAATGTTTTTGCAGGCAATCAAGCATTAAAATAACATAGAGGGAGTATGTATGAAACCTGTATATATCATTGGACACAAGAATCCGGACGTGGATTCTGTAGCTGCCGCTATCAGCTACAAAATATACAAGCAGAGCACCGACAAGGGAGTATACATTGCGGCCGCGGCCAGCGAATTGAAGGACGAATTGAAAAATATTCTGGATCATCTGGAATTTGAGCATCCGCTGGTCCTATCCGATATCGGCACCACCGTGGAGGATCTGCTGGAGGAGGAGCGGTCCCTTTATATCAGCGCCGATACGACGCTGATTGAATTGGGCAATATCATGCGCAACAACAACATCAAAACCGTGCCGGTGCTGGATGAGAAACAAAGGTTTCTCGGACTGATAACCATCGGGGATGTGGCGATGATATATTTGGAGGCTCTGGGCAGCGGCCGTGATATTGACAACAGCCCGGAAGTATTGCGCCAGGTATTGGCGAAAAAAGCGGATTCAATTATGAAGTCCAGAAACCTGGTTTTATTTGAAAAGGACGAAAAAGTGGAAGAAGCCAAAAAAATGATGCTTTCCACCCGCTTCCGCAACTACCCGGTGGTCGACGACGAAAACCGCTATTGGGGCATGATCTCCCGTTACAACCTGCTGCAGATGAAGCGCAAACAAGTCATCCTGGTGGATCACAATGAAAAACAACAGGCGGTGGACGGCGTCGAAGAGGCGGACATACTGGAGATTATCGACCACCATCGGGTCGGCGATCTGCAGACCATCTTCCCTATTTATTTTCATAATGAGCCGGTGGGTTCCACTTCTACCCTGATAGCCGAAAAATTTATTGCCAACAAAGTATTTATGGCCAATAATGTGGCGGCGCTGCTGATGTCGGGAATCATGACCGACACCATGATCTTTAAATCCCCCACTACTACCGCCAAGGATAAAAGGGTGGCGCAGGAACTGCAGCGCATCTGCGGCTTGGATCCGGTGGAATGGGGGAAAAAGCTGTTTGCGGAAAGCAGCCGGGTGGACAAACAAACCGACCTGGAATTGATCAGCGAGGATCTGAAAGAGTATGTCAGCGGCAGCACCATGTTTGCGATTTCCCAGGTGGAAACCATCGATCTGGATCAGTTTGCCGAGCGGCGCAAGCATCTGGTCGCGACCATGGAAGAGCTATGTGTCCGGAAGGGCTACGCGCTCATGTGTCTGATGGTCACCGACATCTTTGAGGAAGGTACCGATCTTATTATAGCAGGAGAGCTAAGCAGCCTGGTGGAGGAAGAATTTCAACACGATCATGTCAAAGGCGGCATTTTCCTGAAAGGCGTCCTTTCCCGCAAGAAACAGGTGGTGCCGGTTATCTATGAAATGCTGCGCAAACAGATGATGATGTAACTTTATTCTGCAGATTATTATTGGAGGAAAAACCGTGAACCGATGGATATCAAAACATCGAAAAATCTCAGATAATTTTAGTATACGCCAAGAGATGCTGACCTCTCTTGGCGTCATTATATCTGGGACTATTTTTGGTATTATTGCAAAGGCAACTGATTCAACGACTCTAATTGGCGATATAGGGACAGATCTGAGTATTTGGGTACTGCTTGGCACTGTGATTGCTGCATACAGTCATCAGCCCATAAGCGCTGGAATCAATACGATGTTGTTTTTCCTGGGCTTGCTTGCTGGCTATTATACCTATGGACAATTCATGCTGAATTTTTTTCCGACCTCTTATTTTTTCGGCTGGTTCGTTGTTGCGCTGGTTTCCCTACCCTGCGGGTTTGTTATTTGGTTTTCAAGGAGTAGCGATTTATTGGGGGCAATAATAACCGCGTTACCGGCCGGCATCATTTTCGCATGGAGCTACCCTGCCTTCTATACATACAACATCGTTTTAATCTTGGGAGTAGTATATGGAATCCTCTTGTGTGCTTTGCTGCCACACGGGTGGAAGATGAAATGTGCTGCGATTGTGCTATCATTGGCAGTTGCCTTCATAATTGAATCGCTTAATTTATTGTCAATGCTGCCTTTTTGAATAATAATCAGTACAAACTGATAGGAGATAAC
>DATMYB010000407.1:0-6143 GCA_035561215.1 Syntrophomonas sp.
GCGGATTTTTGACGAACGAATCGACAATTTCCCTGAGAGATAGTTTGTCTTTGAAATCCGCTTTCCGCGCGCTTGCTTGAATGCTCTGCCCTTCATATCCTTTTGTCATTTTGAAATCTGTCCAAAATGACAAACACAAGACAACGCATGCAAAGATGATCAAAACCGAATAAGCAGTGTTTTCGTTGCCTAATTTTAATGTTAAAAAAACCAATATTGCCGGTGTAAAATAAGAGCTAAACATTCTACCCAGATTATTGAACATCATTCTGCGAGAACCTAAAAGCAGGCGGTCTTCTTTGTTAGGTGCAATTTCTGCAATGATAGCGATGTCAGCCGTAAATGCTATATTCCACAGCGCATGGCTAACAATATAACCGAATATAATCAAAGCGGCTGAAAAATACCCGTTGCCGAAGTTAGAAAATTGCAGCAAATAAAAAACAACGACCAATGGTGGGGATACCAGCATCCACGATCGAATCCTGCCCCATTTCATCGGTTTGGTTCCGCTGATGAGGGCCCCTGAAAAAGGGGCAATAATAAAATCAGCGATGCTGGCTGTCATCATGATAATGCCGACCATATAAATAGGGAATTGGACCGTATCTGTCAAAAAAATTGCAAAAAATGCCGTTTCGATATTTACTAAAAATTGATAACCAAAATTGCCTACGCCAAAAAAAGCCCGTAATGATCTGCTTAACGGTTTCTTCATAATTTATCGCCTCACCTCATTCAATTAATAACTCATATTGGGTGCCCGATATGCGCTATTATTTTTCTGCTTCGGCTATCATGATAACAAACGAATTGCCCCGCCAAAATGGCAGGGTAATTCGTCTTATTGTATCGAGTATTATGATTCCTATGCTGGATCGATTAAATGCTAAAATCCACGAATCATTTAGGGGATGAAGATGCTGATCTTCTTGCCTTTGCCTTTGGCTTTTTCCAGAAGTTCTTCAACAGCACCGTATTCCATACACTTGGCTTGACAGTGATGGACGCAGCTCGGAAGTTTGCCTTCGGCGGTGCGGTCGAGGCAGAGGTTGCAAAGATCAGTAGGAATAGGCATAAATGTCCATTCCCATTTTCTGTTCAGGGGATCTGTTTCCAATTCAAATGGGCCGATCTCGGCCAATTTAATGCCCCATTTTCCGTGGCTAATATTTCTTGCATTCCGGCAAGCGACTTCGCAGGTATGACAACCTGTACAAAACTCGTAATTAATCAGCAAACCGTTTTGTGTCATTTTTTTCACTCCTCGCTAATTCTGTAGTTCTTATTTATTTTGATTCCTTATTGACAGGAGCATCGGGATGGACCGCCCATTCGGGGCCGTCGACTTTGTAAACCTTGCAGATCATGCTCTTGATAGGAGCCGCAAGACCAATTTTGCCGATGTGCTTGTGGGGCATTAAACGGTTGATGTTGGACTTCCAGGTGCCGCCCATATTCGGTTCAGTAATGTCCTCTTCCGGATACCACCAAGCATGGATGGCATGAACCACTCTACGGTCGATGGTATTCGTTATGTGAGCCCTCTGGACGCATTGCCCAAGCCAGTTTTCCAGACAAACCCAGTCGCCTTCATGGATACCGTATTGATCGGCAGTTTCGGGGTGAATCTCCATGGTGGGCCATTGGTCGATTTCCCGCAGGGTAGGGACCATTTTATGTTCGGAGTGGAAGGCGGTAAACCTTCTGGCACCGGTCGTCAGTATCAAAGGATATTCCTTGAAAAGATCCGGTGTGCTGTAAGGACTGTAGGGAGGTTCCTCATAGTAGGGCAGGGGATCGTCTCCCCAAGCTTCAAACATATTGGAAAAGAGTTCAACTTTGCTGGTAATAGTTTCAAAGCCGGGGTCGCCATCGGCACGGAGCAGCCCCTTCTCAAACTTGCGATATTCGTATTTAGGCTGGTATATGCCGAGTTCCCGAATGTCTTCGAAGGACTTGCCGATGAAGCTTTGGAACTGCTCAGAGAAGAAGTCTTTGGCATCTTTCCATGGCCATGCCTCGGGATTAAGACGCTTACCTAATTCGATGCACACTTCAAGGTCGGATTTGCACTCGCCGACGGTCAGTGCCTTGTTAATGGCCCCAATGAAGTTGCTGTTACGGCCGAAGTGGGGCATCACAATACCATCATGTTCGGCAAAGGTGGAAACGGGAAGGACGATGTCGGCTAGAGCCGCACAAGCAGGTGTCATAAACAGTTCCTGGCAAACAATAAATTCGAATTTTTTAAAGGCCCGGTACCAGCGATCAGGCGCCTGATTAATGCAGGTGAACAGCGAGGTACTGTTAATCCAAGCCATGCGAAGCTTGTAGGGCTTTTCCGTTTCCATTACATCCAGCGTCATATCCGGATGGACGATGGACATGGCGACTGCAGAGGCGGGATATTCCTTAGTACCGATGCGGATGTCCCAAAGTTCAGGATCAATCTCGCCGGTTGTACCATACCTCCAAGCGCCGAGAGCGCTGGAAACCTTGCCGCAGGTGATGCCGCCGGGCACATCGAGGATACCGCTTATGGCCATGAGATAGAGCAACGACTGGACGATCTGCATACCGTTTTGTGCCATGACGGTAGCAACACCCCACTGGATAGTTTTGGACTTGGCAGTGGCGAATTTACGGGCAGCTGCAGTGATCAGTTCCGCCGGTATCCAAGTAATTTCCGCCACCTTACTGACGGGGTATTCCTGAACACGTTCTTGCAATTCTTCAAATCCATAGCACCAATCTTCTACAAATTTTTTATCGTAGATGCCTTCGTTGATCATGACGTTCAATAAACCTAGGGCAAGTGCGGTGTCGGTACCGGGGCGGAGTTGGAGATGATAATCGGCGCGCGTGGCCAACCAGGTAACACGAGGGTCTACAATGATAAGTTTGGAGCCTCTCTGCATCATGTCGATGATGGTATGGCCAAAAAAGCCATCGGCGTTAGATTCTAATGGAGCTTTGCCCCAGATCATGATATATTCAGGCAGTTCATAATCCGGGTTATCAAAACGGTCAGGGAAGTAGCCGGCGAAGTCGATCTCGGGATACCCGATTCCCATACTATACTGAGTTGCCGTGCAACGCGGTCCATAGCACGCATTGCCGCTGAGGGGCACAGCGCAGTTAGGTGTACCCAAGACGGCGTAAGCCAAGGGAGGATAATACAGGGTGGCCTCACGGCCAGTACCGCCATAGACGATAATGGATTGAGCGCCATAATTTTCTTTGAAGTAGTTGGTTTTTTCCACGATGATATCAAAGGCTTCTTCCCATGATATATTGGTCCATTTATTTTCGCCGCGTTCACCGACACGTTTCATAGGATGGAGAATCCGCTGGGGATGATGCACATATTCGGGCAAAGTAAGGCATCTTATGCAAAGTCTACCCTGAGTAATAGGGTGTTCTGGGTCTCCTTCGACGCTCACAAGTTTGTTATCCTTAACATGAAGGATCATCCCACAACCCACGGGGTGACAACCGGGAGGAGACCACCCGCAAGTTCTTACATAATAATCATTTTCGGTGCCAGTTATTTCAGTGCCGGTTATCCCGGGACCGGTTAACCATTCTTTTTTCATATTTTCACCCTCTCAAATTTTTAAATTTAACGATTTTTACTTTACCGTAGTTCAAGTAGCAACAAAGAGGTTGGTTATAGGCATACCTCCTATCCATGAATTACAATGGGCATTTTTACTTTTTTCTGCGGGTCCGGGTACGATAGTGGTTTTGATTGGCTGTAGCACAAATGTACAGTTGATTTATGCATAGTAATTTTTTACGCTATTTGGCTCTTCAAATCTGTGGTATCTTCTTTGCCCTTGACATTCGGTAAGGTTAGAATCCCGAGGCCACAGATAAGCTGGCAGCCACAAGCAAAGTACCAAGCATAGGGAAGGCCATAACTTTGGCCGATGGCGCCGGCAATCAACGGGCCGAAAAAGCGACCAAAAAGGGAGAGCGTAGAGATGCAGCCGGCACCGGATCCTTTGTATGCAGCCGGATAATAGTCAGCCATAGTGGCGAGCCACACGGGGACAACACCGATACCGAGAGCGAAAATACCGACACCCAGATACATCATGGTTAAATTACCCCAAGAATGAACGAAAAATAGACAGCCGATGATCCAGATCAAGCAGGACATGGAGATGATATACTTTCGTTCAAATTTGTCGGAGAAGTTGCCCCAGATCTGTTGGCCTATGAAAGACGAGAGCTTTTGCACAGTGACAGAAGCGCCAGCCAACGTCACGGGGAGTCCGGCATAGACAAAAGAAGCAGCGAGCCAAGAGTTGCCCAGCATATAGACGGCGGTCCAGAAAATATAGATGATGCCTATATGATAGGTTATGGGGAGCTTTAGGACGGTCTTGTAGTCATTGAGAATGCTTGCCCCGTTTTCGGCGGCGGATCCTATTTTAAAGGGAACCACCAAAGTTCCTTCGGGAGAGCCATTAGGGACTAGGCCTTTTTCGGCGGGGTCGTCACGAAGGATCAGATAGAGAAATAAGCACACGAGGATACCACAAAAACCGACTCCGACAAGAGAGTGCTGCCACCCAAAGACTACAGAAGCAGCGGGCAGTGACAAACTCAGCAGCACGCCCATGATGGTGCCGCCAGGAGTAATGAGAGCCATGGCGCGACCACGCAAGGTGGGATGAAACCATTTGCCGATGAGTTTAGGAAGGCTGGCACTGAAAACGCCAGCAGCACCGAAGCCCACGAAGCAATTGCAAATAACAGCGGAAGTCAGGCCTTTGGCGAATAAGCCGAAACAGATAAATGCCACACTGGCCACAAGACCAGCCAAAGAAATCGAACGACGCGGTCCTATTTTGTCGGATAGCCCACCCCAGAACCATGACATGCCGCCGTAGAAAAGGCCAACAACGCTGGTTATAAGACCGGCTTGTGTCAGGGTAATGTTAAAGGTTTCAACCATCTGAGACAACAGGAGCGGAACGGCTTGTAAGCAAAACATCAGGATTAACTGAGTCATAAACCCACCGAATACGATCATCCAGCCATAATGGACGCCGTTCCTTTTAGGCAGATATTCTTCTTCCAGCATAATATGAACCTCCATTTTTCAAATTAGTAATGCATTATGAAGCCAATGCATTTACAAAATAGGGTTTGCGTTTACTTTGCTATTTCTAAACAACACCGCAGACGGACATCGGGTTGCTTGATTTGTGCCCGTTGCGGAATATTTCAGCCGCAGTTAGGTTAAAAAACCCCTATTATCATTATTATTTGTTAACTTTGCCAGATCCAGGTTTTCCATTAAAACCACAGTTCACACAGACTTTGTTTGAGATTGGGTTTTCACTGCCGCATTCCGGGCATTTTACCTTTGGCTCAAGAAGTTCTGTCTTGCAGAACGGACATTTTTTCTGCCTAATTCCTCCCATAGAGGAGACTTTCTTGCCACAACCAGGACAGATGACGGTCATATCAACGGATGAGGGTCTAAAACACATGTAACAATTCCTCCTATTTCGTTAAGCTACTGATACCAGCCTGCAGGCTGTCGGATTTTGCAGACCGATAAAAAATTTTCCACCCCCTATTCACTTGCTATTTCCGATCCTGATTCTACGCTGAATCAGTTACCCGGCTATTTATTTTGCAACAACTATGCCAAGGCCAAGATTTAAGTGAAAATGCCAATTTAACTAAGAAAGTTGGAGGAGATTGTCTGAAAACAATGAATCAAATGTATGCGGTTTGCGAAATGGTAGGATTCAAAAAAGTACTTTTTGCGACACTGATTGAATGTGCTACAGTCTCTATTTTTCTCATAAATCCATATCGGTTTCTCGCTGAGAAGAGCTTTTCATTAATAATTGCGGAAGGAGCTTTAACGAGATACGTATGTTTTGACTATCTATATAAGCTGAATTAGACCATTGTGAGAAGTAGCCGATATTCCTGTTGGAGACCACATGACAAAGGAAGGGAATAATGGTAAGGAAGAACTAAACCAGCCCTCTTAATCGCTTCTTTATAGAGAGGCATTTCACCAGTTCTTTGGGATTTCTGGCTGCGCTTTTCTCCTATCACTCCAGTAATTGGTTTATCCGAAAGTCTTATTGTCGATATGTTTACAAAAA
>DATMYB010000408.1:0-5319 GCA_035561215.1 Syntrophomonas sp.
GTTATTTACTGCAGCCGCAAAACCATCGAGCGCTTGATATGGCAGAAGGACAACGATTGTTTTTCACAATCCTGGGTCTGCATTAGGATGGGGCCGATGAACGGGGTTAATCATTGCTTGCCTCGCCACGAAAGATTAGGCTCGGGGATAAAACTTTAAACAGAAAATAAAATGTGAGGACCGCATAGGTTTTGGGCAATAAATTGCCTAACCTTTGCAATCCTCGTCGACTTGCAATATGAATATGTAATTTTGATTCAACTGCAAAAACTCATAGCCCTCCTAAATATCGTTGGATTGCTCTTGGTTTTTGCAGAAAATATCGGGAATCAAGCAAATTTCCACTCTAAGTGGGTCGGGTAGACATCCGCGCTTTTAATCTGACATGCAAGAACCATCCCGGGTGCCCGTGTATGACCAACCGGGAAATTAGCGGATAATCATGACCGTATTATTCTGTTTCTTCCTCGGCGATAGCCATCAATTGCAGCCGGTATCTTTCCATCTGTATCAATGCGGCAAGATCCTCCGCATAGGTGTCGGCTGCGGAGACTTGCGGGCTGCTGCCCTGATCCACGGAGGGCCTAACGCTTGCTAAGACCGAGCCGGCCGAGATATCACTGCCGTAATATCCCATGACTTTGGCCACATAATTCTGGGTCTCGGCAAAAGGAGGAATCCCGTCATACTTCCTGACGTTGCCGGGACCGGCATTATAAGCAGCCACGGCCAATTTCACGTTGCCGTGGAATTGGTCGAGCAATTGACTTAAATATTTGGCCCCGCCCATGATGTTCTGTTCCGGGTCATAAGCATCATTAACACCTAGGGATTTCGCCGTGGACGGCATCAGTTGCATGATTCCCATGGCCCCGCATCCGGAGGTAGCGTTACTGTTGAAATTGGATTCCGCCTTACCCACCGCTTTAAGTAAATTGACCGGGACATTGTACTTTTGTGAAGCGGCCGCGAATATTTCGTCCAGATTGATGGGGGATTGACTGATGCTATGATTAAGTATCTCGCCAAATTGGTTTTTATCGCCTTCGGCGGGACTGACCCGCCGACTGGCTGTTTCAGTTACGATCCGGCTCGGATCTACGCTTCCGACCGACATGTCCTCCACCCTGCTTTCTGTTCATATCCATAATTAAATGCAAAAAATTAAAGTCCCCGCCTGATTTAATTTATTTTTCATCCTATGGCTGCCCGGAGACAAATGGTATATACATTATCATCGGCGGTTTCGACAGAAATTATATGGTTATTTTCATAATAATCATAATCACATTCCCTGGCCATATTTTTCTGTCTATGGATTCATTTCTCCTTCGCCTCATAACCCGAATTTTGTGTTAAGCTATATAAGTCTCAGAATAGGAAAATATGCAATTTGCTTTAGAACAACAAGGAGCCGTCTTTTAGCTATGGATCCAACCACCCTTTTAATCGTTATGACAGTCATTTTTATTTCCTGCCTTATGATGGGTATGACCAGTTTCGGGTTTGCCATGATTGCGGTACCATTGCTCAGCCTGTTTGTTCCTTTGCAAACAGTGGTCCCGGTTTTAATTTTGTACAGCCTGGTATTGAATATTATCCTGCTTTTACCTCTATATAAATATCGGGAACTCACCAACATGGGTTATCTGATTTGGGCCGGAATCATCGGCACGCCTTTGGGTACATTACTGTTGCTGCTGCTGGATGAGAAGATATTAAAAATCGCCATCGGTTTAGTCATCATCGCCTTTGCGTGGAGTATCTACACCAACCATACGATTACTATTAAAAATGAAAAACTCGGCAATTTGACTGCAGGTCTTTTGAGCGGACTTTTAAACGGCAGTACCAGCATGAGCGGACCTCCGATTATCCTCCTTTACAGCAATAACGGAGTTGATAAGCAAGTCTTTCGCGCCAACCTGGCAGTTTATTTTTTGATTTTAACGATTGTCGCTATTCCCAGTATGTATTTTAACGGGTTGCTGACACCGGAAGTGATTCATTTTAGCGCAACGGCCTACCCTGCTCTGGTTACGGGAGGGATAGGCATTCTTATGGGAAATAAAATCGGAAATAAGATCAACCATGCTGCCTTTCACAAGCTCTCCCTTCTTTTAGTGATAATAATGGGGGTACTGTCTATTCTAAGCTGCTTGTAAGACGCCGCCCATTGTAATTCATCTTAAAATTTTTTATTTATTTTGCAACGGGCAAGCGCCCTTTTTCAGTGCCCATCTGTTCTGTCCGGCGGTCACTTTGTTTTCACGCTAATATGCCTTTAATACCGGTCCACCACATATGAAAGATGCCATGGTTGACTGGACGCTTCGTCATCCTAATGAACGTCTTTCTTGGGGTTTTTCGGGAACCATCCTTTTTCCACCCGCTCCTGCTGATGAAAGAGCTCCGGAATGCTCCACAGCAATGAAAATCCTAATACGGCCAACAGAATCGATAGAATTGATCCGTTGCCAAACAACGATAGCCCCATACACAGTAAACCGGTTACTAAAAATGCGGGCCATATTTTGGCACCGATATAATACTCTGATTTTATAACCACGGGATGTAAAACCCCGATGATTATAAAGGCTCCAGCGCCTATGATAATGCCGTCAAAATTCATGTCCGGATTTCCTTTCGCCTAGTACTCTGTTAGACCTAAAACTTTTATTCCCGCCGGCTAAATCCTCGCTTGCGAGGCTCAGGGCTGTGTTGTCGTCGATCGCAATACATACAGTATTGCTCAATCCTCCTCCTTGCCCTGCAGAAATTTCCCTCGACAAATAATATCCGGACTTAGGGTTGACAGAGTGCTAGCAACACAGCGTTTATTATGGCAGGAAAGCCACATAAATATTATACACAAATTTCTTGCAACAGTTCCCCGCAGGATTTTGCCTCATAACGCGGCTACAGGACCGGAAATATAAGCCTCGCCACAAATATCACCAGCACCAGCGTGACCGCACTGGCCAGAGTGGAAATCAAGACGGCCTGGGAAGCAAAATCCGGATAATTCTCGTATTCCATAGCAATCAGAGCCGTATTCACCGCAGTAGGAAGCGCCGCGGTGATCATCACTACCTGGGCGATAACTCCCTGGAGATTCAGCAAATAAATGATCGGCAGCGCAATCGCCGGACTAATCAGCAGTCTCATAAAAGAAGATACGTAAGCGTCCAGGTTCCCAAACGCAAAGGTGGTTTTGGATAATTGCACCCCTAGAGTAATGAGGGCCACCGGCACCAACGCGTTTTTGGCATACTCCAGCGCCGGCCAGACAGACACTGAAGTGAAATCGTAAGGAACCGTTTTTAAGATAAAGGCCAAGGCTACAAAATAGATCGCCGGCATCTTTAATACTTTTAAGACCGACGCCTTCCAATCAGTATTGGCTTTACCTGCAAAATAAAAACCCAGAGTGTTCATGGTGGTATCTTGCACAACTAATACCATAACCTGTGCGGTGAGAGCGATATCCAAAAAAGGAGCGGCGCCGTTTACTAAAAACGGCGGACTGCTGAAGACCAGCGCAATCAAAGGCACCCCTATATTACCCGTATTAGCAAAAATAACGGAATTGGCAAAGGCATTTTTATATCCCTCGTCGTACCCGCGGATTTTCGTGTATATTCCTGCGAAAATTATATTCACTATAAAAATCAATACCGCCGCCGCCACCACTTTGAGCATATCCAGCGGGATTTGGGTGGTATACAGATTAACGAAAATAAAAGCCGGCACAAAGATATAGAAGTTCAGTTTGGACATAGTGTAAATGCTTAAATCGAACCTTTTGCTGAGCAGGTATCCGATGATCACCAAGATGAATATAGGTATCAGATTGTGGTTCAAAATATGCAAAAAAACGCTCATCGGTCAGCTCCTTTCGAGGGAAATCAATTTCATTGTATGGTTCCCGGCTCAGTCGATTTTTATTTTTCTGGCCAGGAAAAAGTTGGCCGCGGCAAAAACGGCATCGGCCATGAATATGTATCTGTATCCGTCCGCCCCGGTGGCAGCCCATACCAGCCCCCCGAGGGCCGGCACCGTCATCGCTACCAGATGATCGAGGCTGATTCCGGTAGACAAGGTGGGGGAAACATCCTCCGGACATAGGGCAATTTTTCTGACGTAGGTCGAACGGGCCATTTCGACGACACTCATGGAACTGTCTATGATATAGCAGGCCGCCATGAATACCAAAGCTATATTTCCGGGAAGAAAATCGCCGGAGAATGTGTACCCGAAACAGATCACAAACAAAATGACCGCCTCCACGGTCAGCACGAAGCGCTCGCCGAGATGATCAATAGCCCAGCCTACCATGGTACGGGTGCCAATGCTGGCAAAGGCGATGATAACGCCGAAGATAGCGAAAGTGGAAACGTTGAGTTGGTAGACCTGTATGAGCACCCACGGAGCAAAAGTCAAAAATATCTGTTTTCTGCCTCCGTTCACCAAACTGAGGGCATAAAACAAGGTATATCTTTTGCGGAAGATAAACTTGGGCTTAGCCCGTTTCGCCGCGCTCTTCTTCATCATTCCAAATATGACCGCGGCAAAGGCATATAACACCGCACTTATGGCAAAGGATGAATTATAGTCCATGCCGAAATACCGGAATCCCACCCAGACAGCTCCGTATCCGACGATGGTCGCAGTCAGCATATAGGCGCTGTAGAGTCCTAACCTGGCCCCATAATTTCCAGATTCGGACAGCGCCATGCCAATCGCCGGGTTTACCGGCATATAGAGATGCTGCCCCATGCTGTAGATCGCCAGCCAGACGATCATGATCCCAAAACTCGGCGTAAAAAATCCCAGCCCCGCCAATCCCACCACACAGGCTAACATAGAGACGACCGCGATTCTAATGTCCCCGAGAAAAGCCAGCAATCCCAGTACAACCATAACCAGAGCGCCCGGCATCTCCCGCGGCAACTCGAGAACGCCGCGTATGCCGGCGGTGAGATTGTAAACATCGTTCAAATAGTTGTTAAAAACCGTACTGTAAATACCGCTGGCTGCGCCGATAAAAATGCCGGCCAGCACGTAAAGGGTAAAATCACGGTCTTCCATGAAAGAGCATCTAATACTATCTACCCGGTTGCGTATAAAGCTTTTCATCTACTGTGTCTCCTGATCTCCTGCCCTGTAAAAGTCGGCAAAAAAAGAACGACTGTGTAATTGCAATTCCGCATTATAAGTAGGATGCGGTTAACTAAAAGACGTTCTTATTAAAAATACATATTAAAGTATACACTTTCACCATGAAATTTCCTTGGATTTTTTACTCAATCCCCTGGA
>DATMYB010000409.1:0-2048 GCA_035561215.1 Syntrophomonas sp.
CTATAATAATACTGCAAATAGTACGACCTCGAAAGATTATTTCGGGACGCTGATCAGATTTCATTTGAAAGGGGTTTTTTAATGAACATTCTGCTGAATCCCAAACAGTACAAAGACAGAAATTATCCTGACCAGAGATCATCTGAAATCATGCTGAAAACCATACAATGGTTTGAGGACAAAGGTCTGGCCAGGCAAAAGGAGCAGTATCACGACAAAGAATTTTGCAAAGATTTTCAGGATTTTGTTACCAAAGAGGGCATCTTTGAAACACTGTTTTTGCCTAAGGGGTATGGTTCTGATCCCAAGCAATACTACAGCACTTACAGAATGTACGAATTCTCGGAAATATGCGGTTTCTATGGAGCAGCTTACTGGTATACCTATCACGTATCCACTCTGGGACTGGATCCGGTGTTGCTAGGGGATAACGAGGCCGCCAAACACAAAGCGGCGGAGAAATTAAAAGATAACGCCCTTTGCGCCTTCGGACTTTCGGAAAAGGAACACGGCGCGGACATCTACTCCTCGGAAATGAAACTGACTCCGCAGAATGACGGCACTTATCTGGCCAACGGCAGCAAGTATTATATCGGCAACGGCAATGTGGCCAGCACCGTAACTGTATTTGGCAAAATTGACGGTACCGACGAGTATGTGTTTTTTGTGGTTGATTCCGCTCATCCCAATTATGAACTGGTCAAGAACATCGTCGACTGCAACCAGCAGTTCGTGGCGGAATTCGCGCTGCATGACTATCCCATTACCGATGCGGAGATCCTTTCCCGGGGGCCCAAAGCCTGGGATGACATGTTAAACACCATCAATATCTGCAAATTCAACATAGGCTCCGGCGCTACGGGGATTGTGACCCATTCCTTTTATGAGGCCCTCAATCACGCTTATCACCGAAATCTTTACGGTAAAAAAGTAACTGATTTCGCTCATGTAAAAAGGCTTTTCTGTGATGCCTGGCTGAGAATCATGGGGATGAAGCTATTCGGTTTGCGGGCTACCGATTATATGAGAGCCGCCAATGAAAATGACAAACGTTATCTGTTGTTTAACCCGGTCATGAAAATGAAAGTCGCCATCCAGGGAGAGCTGGTCCATGAATTGCTCTGGGATATTATCGCTGCCAAGGGGTTTGAAAAGGACATGTATTTCGAACAAGCGGTCAGTGAGCTGCGGGGCTTTCCCAAGCTGGAAGGCACCCGCCACGTAAATATGGCGCTGATTGCCAAACTGATACCCGGTTACATGTTTATGCCGGCTGAATTCGAAGAATTCGGAAGGATAACCGATGACCGCAACGACGATTTTCTTTTCCGACAGGGTACCACCCACGGCTACGCCAAAACCAAATTCCATGACTATCATATTGCTTACAACCGACTGGCGCATCTGCCCAATGTAAAAGTCTATATGGAGCAAATCGAAGCTTACCGGGAGTATCTTATGGTTTCAGGTCCCAATCTGGCCAAACAGATGAAAGACTTCGATTATCTGCTGGCAGTGGGCGAACTGTTTACCCTGGTGGCCTACGGTCAATTAATTATTGAAAGCGCTAAAATCGAAGGCGTCAGCGACGAGGTAATAAATCAGATGTTCGATATGTTTATTAGAGATTTCTCCGCCTTTGCCGTCGATCTTTACGGAAAACCGCTGAATACCGATGAGCAAATCGAAAAGATCCAAAAAATGATTAGAAGACCGGTAGTCAATCAAACGGAATTTGAAAAGGTTCTGAATGAAGAAGTATTCACCCTGGTGGATGCCTATATTCAAAATCCGTAAGCCATAAATATAATACAAGCAGGAAAGTCTTGCGTAAGGCTTTCCTGCTTTTTGACTAAAAAGATATACTGTTAAATAAAATAGTCCGCTTATCTCTCCTTTTATGGGTGTCTCATAAATGGAATGCCGTCACAAATATGAGTCACTTTCTGCTGCGATCCGCAAAACTCAGGTTTCTGCTGCTTTTCTTTTTTAAGCCTATTCAATTTCGTGACAGTACCTTTACCCTCATCACATTCAAATTACCGCTT
>DATMYB010000410.1:0-7558 GCA_035561215.1 Syntrophomonas sp.
TCTTTGTATATTTTCTATCAATCATCATAAACTACCCAAGGAGGAACAATAATGTCGCAAGTTAAAGGAGAAAATCCGATGTTAAAAAAACGTATCTCGGTATCTCAGAAACGCCAGATAACCATACCGATTGAGTTCTATAACAGCGTTGGCATTGATAAGGAAGTGGAATGCTATGTTCAGGACAATGCCATAGTTATCCGTCCCGTTCGAGAAAGTGGCGGAGAATTTGACGAACACATTCTGGCTGATTTAATAGCCCAGGGTCTTTCAGGACAAGAACTACTTGATAAGTTTAAAGAAACCCGCCGGCAGATCCGTCCGGCTGTTGAACGCCTGCTTGATGAAGCCCGTCTTGCCGCTGAGAGTAAAGCATCAAGCAAAACCTATGAGGATGTATTTGGCCGGAGGAAAAATGATGGCTAAATTGATCATTTTGCCTCCCGCTGCCCGTTATCTTAAAAAGCTCAAAGAGAAACCTCTGAAAAACAAATTTCAAGCCATCATCGATCAGATTTTATTAGATCCCTATTTTGGAGAGCCCAAGACTGGCGATCTCAACGGGGTATATTGCTGCGACATTTTTTATAACCAAACCAACTACGAGCTGGCCTACACAATTATTGAAGACGATGAAGAGACCCTTGTTGTTATACTTGCCGGTACCCGAGAAAATTTTTATGAAGTGCTGAAACGATACATGAAGTGATTTTGCTTCTATAGAGAATATAGATGTTGCCCAGTCAATGGGTTGAAGCGGAAAACATCGCACATCTCATTTAAGATTTGTATATTGGCCAGGCCGACATTCATAACTGTATCATTGCCGCTATAATATATAGCTACCGTATCGTCCTGGCCAGTTAGTGCACCGCAGCAAAATACTATATTGAGAACGTGAACATAATCAGTCTCTCTTACCGAACAATCACTGGCACTGGGCATTAATAGCGGTTTGGCACTAATACGGATTTTACTTGGATCGGTTGGGTCTTCAAGGTCATGGAATGCCACACCCAGGGTGTAAGGATTGCCAGCCATAGTTGAACGCACGCCATGAAAGATATTCAGCCACCCATATCGAGTCCTGATAGGCGGGGCGCCTGGCCCAATCTTGGCCTGGAAGGCACTCGGCCCGTGACCGCTTCTTAGGATTACATTACCGATTTCCCATGGTCCGGTAGGACTTGGTGCGAAACCTGCGCATATTTCTGCAAATGAACCGCCGATGTGACCGGAGCCGGAAACTTCCCTTGCTTTGTCGTTGGGACGAAGCAAGGCAACCCATTTTTTATTTCTATCGGGTTCAGGAAATATAACTACATTGCGCATATCCTGTTCGGAAATTGGCCCATAACGAACAACACTCTCAAAGTCCCTGGTTAGGGCCATCATAACCTTAACTCGGTCAGGGATCTGTTCGTGGTAGGCACTGTAAGTCAATACATATAAGCCGCTCCCCACCGGATTCACCCGCATGTCTTCCACACCGCCGGCCTCAGATTCAATAACCGAGTTAATATCGACGCCTTCAGCATATAGATCACTCTCTGCCGCAGGCAGTAAAAATGGCCTGGAGTCTACCCTCCAGCTATTCAGGCCATTGTCACTTACAGCTTTACCTATTACACTACGGCCGTCAGCGATATGGGATCGAAAAAGCATTATGGTTTGATGCTTGCCATTCTCACCTGTCACTTCTGCCATTCCCGCATTATGAACCGTGTATGTATATAAACGGCCGTCGGTACCCCAGACTTTATTGACGTCATGGCAGGTTAATATCGGGTTGCCCGGGTAGCGTAAAACCGGTTCATGAATCGTTACTTTCCCTTGAAATCCATTTAACTCGACATGTGCTTCCATACGGCCTATTTCAATCCTCCTTTTACATTGCGGTATAATTGGTAGATTGTGCAAATCCGCAAACTGAAATTCAATTAAGCAATTACCACTATTTACCGACAGCTGCCTTTCGGTCACTGAAAACCAGGATATTTCGACCATAAAGCCCTTTATGTGACCAACAAAGAATCAATTGTCCAAAATTACCAAAAGGTAGAAAATTATTTGAGACGAATTGTTCACATTAAGGAGGCGCACTAGAAATTTGCAGGGTACATATGAAACTGAAAACTTATTTATAAAATTGAATAATTGTAGTCTTTCTTTATTCCTAACCCCAGAAAGGAGGAACTTGTGTTAGCATTTCGTTGCAAGCAATCGTTTTTTTCGGGTATATTAGCCGTACTTTTGGTCGCTATAATATCTTTGCCGGCTCAGGCCAGTGATTACGGCACCCAGGATCTAAGCTTGGGCAGCCGAAGCTCGGCCGTCAGTCAGTTGCAGAGAGATCTTACCGGGTTGGGCTTTGATACCCATGGTATTGATGGATGGTTTGGTCCTAAAACCAATCAAGCTGTATTAAACTTTCAAAAATCCCAAGGACTAAAAGTGGACGGCCTGGTTGGTCCGATAACCAAGGCGGCCCTGAACGCTGCATTAACAGGAAATGTGCCGTCACCAAAGGTATCAGACTCCGCCAAGGCACCCACCGCAGCCAGTATCAGTCATTATAATAGCCATGAAAAACCGGTAGTTGACGCTTTTCGGGCCAACTTTGACGGCAGCCTTGCTCAAACTCTGGTCGGGCGGGCCATCTGGTATATGGAATACGGCTATATGAAATATGGACATACAAAGTATCCCACTACCGGATATATTGATTGCTCGAACTTTGTATCGTTGGTTTATAAAGACTTCGGATATTCCATTACTTCGGCAGCCAAGAATTACAATACGGTTGGGGTTAAAGTAGAAGGTGTTTATGCCAGGAAGATATCAGGTTCATCAAAATACACCCTGGTAGGCATTGAAAATCTTAAACCCGGCGATATATTCACCTACTGGAACTCCGATGCGCCAGCTAAAACTCATATCGGGCATGTAGCTATTTACATGGGTTTGGTAAACGGCAAGCCCTGTATTATTAATACATGTGATGGAAATCCTACCGCAATAGGAATTATCAATGACTTTTCCTACTGGTATGGATCAAGCCTGATTGAAGTACGCCGGGTGTTACCGGACAGCGCCTATATACCGGGCGGCAAAATTAATGACAACGGACCGGTTATACCAGCCATATATCAAATTATACCGGACAAATCCATCATTATGCCTAAGAACCTTAGTACGGGCTTCTAATCGCCTTATTTACGAATAACCTTTTCGCCTCCTTAACAAGCCAAACCCTTCCCGGATAGAAAGGGTTTAGACCGTCAAAAAACCCTCGCCAATCGCTAAAATGGCGAGGGTTTTTGGTGTCAAGGAGGTTCAAAAGCCTCTCAGCTGCCCTTTGGCTTCGCGCTCCCTGCTTAAGTGACGCCCTGCACCAGGGGCTGCGTTCTATTTTTCATCCTCCATCATTTTAGCATAGCTTCTTTTTGCCTTGCTTCCCCATACCGCGTATGCAAAACCCATAACCAACAACAGTACAGCCGGAATAATACGAAAGAGCATAAAAGGAAGCTCAAAGAAAAAAGCCCTCCAGAATTTTGCACCGGTCATTTCCCAAAGCCCCGGTGTTAGAAAACTCATGTTCGCTAAGTTAAAGTCATAAACGATAAGGAGTACAGAAAAATATATTACCACTAACGCAACACTGAGATAGCACATTTCATACAGATGCTTATAACGCCAAGCAGCAGAGTCCTTGGTAGAAAAAATATCATCGTCGGTGTTATCGTTTTTGGGTAAAAAATATTGATTCAAGCTCCATTTTGTGCCGTAAACATGCAACCAACCGGCATCTTCAAAGAGGGCCTGGTAATCCTCAAAATCAGCTTGTGTTTTGAATTTCCGGTAATCCACATGATAGTGCAACTCCTTCGGTGTGCCAACTCAGGAATTTATGGAAAAATGCCCTCCCGCTGAGTAAACATATATTTCGTCGTAACAAGCCTCATTGACAATCCGCTGACCAAAAACTGACCCTGCAAAAGCAAAACCCCGGCCTGTAACGGCCGGGGCGAAAGCCTTTTATTATCCTCCGATCGCGCCGCCGCAGTATTCGCAGCAGCCGTTGGCATCAGGTATTGTCGTCGCTTGGCAGTGTGGGCATAACGTGGCAGTCTTTGGCATGTTTGCCGCCGCGGCGGCCTCGCGTTCAGCAGACCTTATCTGCTCGAGCGTATTCTTGATCTCATCGGCTTGGGCCTGCGCCTCGCGGTATGCAATGCCCCCGCGCTGCTCGATCTTGTCATCATTGATGCGGAACTGTATTTCGGAAAACCACGGCGAGTTCACATGGATCGTCATATTGAAAACGTACGAGTATTCATAATGGGGCGGATTAAAGCTCTCCTGTCTCCCGTCCACCTCATGATATATCTCCCGCTTGTCTTCATCGATATCCAGAATGCACCCCATCGCCTGCGAAAAATCAATAACGTCGGGGTTTTCTCTGCGCCAGTCGCGAAGGTGGGTGACCAGCCATTGCTTCTTGTCCTCGTCAAAATAGATTTTCGTTTCGCCGCCGACGATCTTTGTCGGCGAAAAAGCGGCCACCTTTTCTTGGTTGGCCTTGCGGTACTCAAGGTGCTCCTTGATTTCCGCCACGGTCGACTGGCGCCGGTCCGTCATAAACGGAGAAAGCAGCTTCGCGCACTCCTTGCACAAGTTTCCGTCCTCCAATTTACGGTTGCCGAGGAGTCCGATCTTATCACCGCAAACGTCGCAGAATTTTTTGTTGAAGAGTCCCATAATAACACCTCCTGTTTTATGTGTTATTTTATATCCCCGTCGTCAAACGGGTCGGCACATTCCGGGCAGAACTTAGGCGGCTTCGCGCCGGCTTCGGGCTCCCAGCCGCACTTATCGCACTTGTATTGCGGTACGCCCTGCGGCTTTGGCGCGGCGCATTCCGCGCAGAATTTCCCCTTATTGACCGCGCCGCACTTGGTGCAGGTCCAGCCTGCCGCGTCCTGCGGCTTGGGCTTCGCGCACTCCATGCAGAACTTGCCTGTGTTGACCGCGCCGCAGGAACAGGTCCAGCTCCCGGCGGACTGTGCTTGGGCCGTCGCCGGCTGGGGCGGCTGCTCGGCCTGTTGCTGAGCGCCCATACTGAATAAGCTCTGCGCGTTCATCCCGCCGGCGCCCTGTGCCATGTTCATACCGGCGAACGCCATAAACGCGCCCGCGCCCTCGTTTGCCGCCGCCGATTTCATCGCCTGGGCCTGAGCGCCCACAAGATGTGCCGCCGCCATATTCGGGTTGCGGAATACGGCGCTCTTCTGCAGTTCCTTGATGGTCGCCTCGTCTTCCGCATTGGCTGTGACCGAGCTGACGCCGAAGGAAACAACGGACACGCCGCGAAGATTTCCCCATTTCTGGGAGAGAACCTCGTTGAGCGCATCCGCCAGCTCCGCTGTATGTCCCGGTAAGGCGCTGTAGCGGATGCCCATGGTGGAAATCTTCGCAAAAGCAGGCTGAAGCGCTGTTAAGAGCTCGCTTTTCAGTTGGCTGTCGATCTTGTCGCGCGTATAATCAGTTTGAACGTTTCCGCAGACATTTTTGTAAAACAGCATGGGGTCGGTCACCCTGTACGAATACTCGCCGAAGCACTTGATGGCGATATCCATATCAAGGCCTATATTCTGGTCCACCACCCGGAACGGCACCGGGTTGGCCGTGCCGTATTTGTTGCCCATGATCTCTTTTGCGTTGAAAAAGTACACCCGCTGGTCCTTCCCCGGATCGCCGCCCATCGTAAAGCGCTTTTTCAGCGTCTCCCAGCTGTTCTTAATCCCCTGTTCGAACCCGCCGTAAAAAATTGTCGGTTCGGTGGAATTGTCCCAGACGAATTCTCCCGCTTCGGCACAGAATTCCACAATAACGCCCTGTTCAACGATCATCATGCATTGGCCTTCATTGACTGCTATGATTGAGCCGTTGGTGATGATGTTCTCGGACGCCTTTGTATTGCTGCTTCTGCCGGAGACACGCTTTGCGCCTTTTGTGACCAGCACATCCGAGGGCATGGAATCACAGTAGAAATACTCCCGCCATTGATCGGACAATACGCCTGTAAGCGCGCCAATTCCCGCTTGTAAAAGCCCCATTACATAACCCCTTTCTATTTTGAAAATATACAAAAATTTCAAGTCCCAAAAGCAAGTATGACTTCTTCCCGCTTACTCTTCAGCGTATCAAAATGGACTGACAGTCCACTGACAAAAAACTTACATTCGGTGAAAAAGAAAAGCCCCGGCCAATAATAGCCGGGACTCAGTATATAAAAAAGCGGAGAATGAAACCCTCGCCAATCGCTAAAATGGCGAGGGGGCTAATGCCGACTCAGGAATTCATGGAAAAATAAAAAGGTCCCCCACAAGGGGGGAGTATTTAAAAAAAGATTGGGGTGGGGTACTCCAATCCGAGGGAGGAGCATAATAATGGCACCATAATAGCAGATTTAAAATCGTCACGGTTTTGACCCACTAATCCATATCCCGTTCCAACTCACCTTCATTAATAAACTTGGGCGGCAGGGATTTGTATCCCATAGCCGATAATGCCTGAGATATTGTTTGCAGACCGGAGGTTAACATCTGTTTGGACATACCGTGAGCCAAATACTTGCCTTTATTGTCAATAACCGTCGCCTCAGCTATACAGACACTTCTTCCTGCCTTTATCCGTTTTCCTTCAACGAAAAGACGCCCTTCTTTTACCGGCGCTAAATTATCGACTTGAACATCAAGCGATATTAATCCGGCATTATCGTCAACATCACAATAAACCGCCCAGTATGCGGCAGTATCGATAAGTGAGGAATAGACGCCGCCATGAATGCCTCCAAAGGGATTAAGGTGTTTTCTTTCCAGATCAACCACTACCTTGGAATAACCTAAACCCAACTCACTTACCTCCATAGAAAGTAACTGGAAGTATGGCCCCTGGTTGATAACGTCAATGACAGCCTTAATGTGATCGGGATTGATCATTCGCATAATAATTCCTCCCTCATGAACCGATTTTGAAAACCAAAAAGCAACTGCATCATTAGCGAACGAGCGTACGTTCACTAAAAAGCAAATAAAAAACCTTGTAGATACCGGAACAACCTAATCGTTGATTAACAACCCGGCAGCCAGTGTTTCATGGAAAGAGACAACCATCTTTATCATTTCCTCTTTGGTTATGGTCTTGAAAACGATCCATTTGAATAATAAGAGTTTTTCGATGCCTAATATGGAGTGGGCAATAGGAGAGACGGGTATATTTTTAAAAACACCTTTTTTGATGCCGTATTCAATATTTCTTGAGTAGAATTCTATGAGCCTATCCTCAAATTGCTGCAAGCATTGATCAATAGAAGCACTTGTTCCGGCAACTCTACAATATATCTCGGACAAAGCTTCATTTTGAGCAAAAACTTCCATGGTCAACCGTTTTGTCTCTACAAATCTCTCATACAAACCCTTTTCTATCGTGTAATACTCGCTTATACTTGAGATGATTTGTTCGGCAAAGTCTTCGAGAAGCGCTTTTAAAA
>DATMYB010000411.1:0-2070 GCA_035561215.1 Syntrophomonas sp.
CTATGACACAAAGCACGAATTTTTATTTCGTGTAGAGATTAAACAAGAAAGGCTGGTGAATTCCGGCGTTCCTGGTAAATTGAGGCGGCCAGGGTTCTCTTCTTAATGAAGCGAATTGTATGCTGGGGAGTTTTATGGCACGTGATTTACAACAGATGTACAAAGACAAATTAAGATCTGCAAAGGAAGTCGCGCAATTGGTTGAACCGGGTTGGTGGCTGGATCTGGGCATGTTCAATGGCAAATCTGTTGCCTTTGAAAAAGAACTGGCAGCGCGCAAAGATGAGTTAAAAGATATTCGCTGTTATTTTGCTGTGGCTATGCCGCCTATTCCGGAAGTACTTTCCAAAGATCCCAAAGGAGAAGTATTTACTTATATCGACTATCATTTCAGTCCCTTAAGCCGTTATGTTCAGCAAGTGCGCCCCAATGTTTTCTATAATCCCACTCACTTTGGAGAATCAGAAGGCTGGTTCGAACTAAAATATACCGACCCCGAAAAAATTGGAACCAGGCATCGCGAAATGACGGTTTTCCGTACAACTCCCATGGACAAAGACGGTTATTTCAACTTTGGTTTACAGAACGGGATTACCTGGCAATTATTGAAGACCGCTACGAAATACCGGGTGGTAGAAGAATGTGATGACATGCCATATTGCTATGGTGGCGCCCGGGAGAGAATTCATATCTCTGAAGTGGATTATGTAATTCATGAAGGCGAGTCGCCGATGTATGAAATGCCTAATTCCGTTCCTACCGATGTTGACAAAGAGATAGCCAGACACGCTTTAGAACACCTCCGTGACGGTTGTACGATTCAGTTGGGTATTGGCGGCATGCCGAATGCTTTGGGTCAAATCATTGCCCAAACCGACTTGAAAAATCTGGGCGGGCATACGGAAATGCTGGGCGATGCGTACAAAATTATGATCGAAGCCGGCAATATGAATGACAGCATGAAGAATCTGGATCGCGGCAAGACCGTATTCACTTTTGCAGCGGGCACCAATGATTTTTATGAATGGCTGGATCATAACAGCAAGTTGGCTTCATACAACGTTGAATATGTTAATGAACCGACTGCCCTAGCCCATATAGATAATCTGGTTTCTATAAATCAGGCGATGGAAGTAGATATTTACTGCCAGGTAAGCGCCGAGAGTAGTGGATATAATCAGATTTCCGGAAATGGTGGAATGCTGGACTTCGTTTTAGGTTCTTTCTATTCCAAGGGTGGACGCAGCTTGATTTGTTTCCCTTCAACCCATACTGATAAAGAAGGCAATCTGCATTCCAGAATCGTTCCTACTTTCCGCGACGGTACGATTGTTACGATTCCTCGTCAAACCGCCAACATTTTAGTTACGGAATACGGATCTATTTCTCTTAAAGGTTTGGGTACCTGGGAACGGGCCGCAGCTCTGGTTTCAATTGCCCATCCGAAATTCCGCGATGATTTGATCAAGGCCGCCCAAGAGCGTAAAATCTGGACGCGGACCAACAAGATCGCTGATTAAAGTAGTAAACAATAGAACGGAATAAAAGGCTCAGAGGCCGTTGCTGAAAAGAGCGACGGTCTCTGAGTTTTTGTATATATTGGGTTGCGGCTAAAAGAAAATTATGCGGAAATTTGAGCATCGGCAGGAATTTAGACAATTCTAAAGAAATAATAAAGCAAATGGCATATATTACCACTATTAATTTGTCAGCCCTAAGTCCGATATTATTTGTCGAGGGAAATTGCTGCCGGGCAAGGGGGCGTCAATCACAATACTGGACGTATTGCGATTGACGACAACGTAGCCATGCAGCAATTTAACCGACAAGGAAATGTGGAATTAGGGTTGACAGAGTAATAGGATACTGCGGGGAGTGAACTGGATGGATGATGCTGCCGATATCAGAAAATTGAAGAATGAAGAGCAGACAGCCAATCAGCAGGAAGATTCGTCTATCAGGCGGCTTCTCAAGATGGAGGAGGAACTCCAACAAAAATATGCGGAGCTGCAAATGACCGAGAAGAAACTGCGTAAGCAACTGGGGTTTAGCAATACCATGGTAAATAAC
>DATMYB010000412.1:0-3356 GCA_035561215.1 Syntrophomonas sp.
GAATCTTTTCATCATTCTGCGGGGCGCGGATTTCCCCTCGGGTGGCAAAATCAATCCGGCTGAAGCGGGAGTTGGATTTCCCGGTAATCATGGCGGTTTCATCAAAAATCGCATCCAGAGCGAGCTTGATGACATGCTGGACAGAGCTTCTCTTTATCCTGCCGGTATTATAGCGCAAGTCGCTCAAAAGAGTCAGACTGTCAATCGCGGTTTGCTTGCAGTCATCATTTTCATCCGCATGTTTTTTGATGGTTTGGGCAGCGAACCTGAGGCTGTTGGTATCGAATCCGCCGATATTTTCCTGAATATAGGCCACTATTTTCCGGGTGGCGGCTGCCGGATCTTTTTCAGCAAAAAGGGCTTGCAGCTTCTTCTCGATCTCCATGCAGGCCGCATTGGATTCAACCGGCTTGGCAACATCACAGATTTCTTTATCCTTGGGAGTTTCAATGACCCGGCCGAATTTATCAGTACAGACCAGCTTTTTATTGCCGCTGGCGTCGCCGCTATCCTTCAGGCTGAAGATAAAGGAGCCGCCGTCCGTATAGCTACCGCCGCGGGCATTCCAGTACTTGTCGGCAATGGGCCCAAAGCGGGCATCTTCCCGGACGAGCGAGATCAGGGTGGCATCGATGGCCTGCTTTTCCGAACAGATCAGTCCCACCTGCACTTCGCCTTCCTGCAGGGCAAATACCTGAGGACGCAGCATGGCGGTATCGGTAATGCCGATCAGCTGGAACTGGCCATCCCGGACGTCATTTCGAGCGATGATGAAGAACCACGGACCGTCGGGTGAGGAGCTCACATGATGCGTCTGAATGGCCTTGTAGAGCTGCTGCTTTTCAGGAGGCAGCATATCGAAGTCCATTTCCGAGGTCGGCGCCATGGCTTCAATCAGATGTTCAAGCGGATACTTGTACACGCGGCTCCACAGGTCAAGCAGCAGGGCCGCTTCCTCGGTATCGGTCAGGAACAGGGGCTGGTAATTACGCTGTTTCAGGTATTCATATATCGACTGGTAGTTGGCGAAATCGCCATTGTGCACTAACGCCTCGTTCAGCGCGCTGAAAGGATGGCAACCGCCTGGATGCCAGACCCGTCCGCGGGTGGGATAGCGCTGGTGAGCCAGCCAGACATGCGCCTTGAAATCATCCAGCTTGTAATAACGCACCACATTCTCGGCATAGCCCACAATTTTTAAGATCATCATATTGCGGCCATGCGACATGACAAAGGCTTGTTTCTCGCCCAGCGAGGCATAATAGCGCGTATTGATCTTGAAGCTGTTCTGATACACAAACTCATCTTCCGCATCGCGCCGTTCCACGCCGGTCAGGCCCTTTTCCTGGATGAAGGCATCCAGTACATCGTCCTTGACGCGCACAAAATAGCGCATGATATCCGGCGGCCTTACTTCCAGGCCGATGGACTGATAGTCACCCAAGGTATCAAGCTTATCGGATTTATCTATGGTAAAGTTCGGTTTGATATAGGTCTCTTCGATCTCTGCTGCCACGCTGTTATCCAGCAGGGCAATGTGGAGCATGTAGTCATCATCCAAGACCTGGCGGGAAACGCCTAAGGCTTCCGGTACAAAACCGACTGCGCCGATGCCGCCGCCTTTGCCATTGCCGCGATTGTGCATCTGTGCCGAAGGCTCAAAGATGTTTTTTCCGGTAACCGGAATTGAGCTGATAAATCCGGTAACTCCACAGCCGCCTTCCTCTTCCGGGTTAGGGGCCAGCGACGGTACCTGACGTAAAAGCTCACTACGCGATTCTAATATTTTGTCAGCTTTATCCATGTTAATCCAACTCCGTTTTATTTGCTGTAATCGATATGTTCCAGCAGGTCGGTCCGGCCTACCAGTTCTTTGACACTCTTCATGCCGAATTTCTGCAGGATTTCTACCAGCTGATAATTCCAGGCATGATACATATTCGTTAAACGCTGGGTGGCCCATTCTTCGGTAAATAGATCCGCCAGTTCCGAGTCGGTGGAGGCGATACCGCGGGAGCAGCCGCGACCGGATTCACAGTTGCCGCAGCGCACACATTCTAAAGAGACCAGTTCCGCCGTGCCGATGACCGCACCATCGGCGCCCAAGCAGATGGCCTTGGCCAGGTCGTGCGCAGTGCGGATGCCGCCCGAGGCAATCAGGGTTACCACATCCCGGGCGCCTTCGGCCTTCAAGAAATTGTGCACCTTGGCAATGGCGTACTCAATGGGCATGGCGATGTTTTTCTTGGCGATATCCGGTGCTGCGCCGGTGCCACCGTAGCCGCCATCAATATGAATGATATGGGCACCGGCATAGTAGGAACCGACCGCCACCATGTCCACATCATTGGGCGTGGAGACTTTGACTGAAACCAGGGCAATGGGGTTCATTTCCTTGATCCAGTCGATATGCTTCTTGTGGTCTTCGATGGAATACACCGAGTGGAAAGGAAACGGTGAAAAGAGGGAGGTGCCTTTAACGGCTTCCCGCATTTTGGCAACGCTTTCCGTATTCTTCTCGCCCAGGAGGTGGCCGCCCAAACCGGGTTTGGCGCCCTGGGCGTATTTAAATTCGATGATTTTAACGCGCTGGATGGTTTCTTCCCGCACGCCGAACAGACCGGTGGCAACCTGAGTTATGACATGATCATCATAAGGCATTAAAACTTCCGGGTAGCCGCCTTCTCCGGTGCAGGTAAAGGTATTCCATATAGCCGCGTTGTGGGCCTTGGAAACCATGGTCGGCAGGCTGACGGATCCGAATGACATCCCGCCGCCATAGACCGGAGTGGAAATGCCCACCGGCGCTCTTCCGTCATTGCGGCGGTTGAGTGAAATTTCAGTTGAGATCTCGGACTTATCCACCTTGGGCGGGTTGGCCGGGAACTTGAAGCGCAATTTATCAAAGCCGCCGCCGGAGTTGCCCACGTTATATTCAAGGTCGGTACGCTCCGGCGGATAGCCCGTCTCAGCCATGATCCAGGTGCCGGTAATCATGTCGGCGGTCCAGCGGGGATCTCCCAAGGTTTCATACATGGGATGGAGCGATAGGCTCAAAGCCTGGCGCGGACACTGGGTAATGCAGCAGAATTCCTTGGACTGGCATTCAAAGCCGCTGCATTTGTAATTGATGGGCGGATTAACCCGGTTATGCCCTTCCGGCCGTTCATGCACGCCATACGGACAGGTCTTGGCGCAGGTGCCGCAGTTAATGCAATCATCCGACCGGGTAATCTTGTACTTGGGCACCTGGTGTTTAAACCGGGAAGGCATTTTTTTAATTTTTACTGTTGATGGTTTCATATTCTATTCACCCATTTTTTTAATTTTGTTTAAACAATTTGCCGAATGTTTCC
>DATMYB010000413.1:0-6097 GCA_035561215.1 Syntrophomonas sp.
CATCTAACTTGCATGCAGAATGCATAATGACAATTGCTTCGGCAAAGGGGAGTGGTTCCAAAGAGACTCCCTGGCCAACTCAATAAAAAGCTCTTGCACTTGTTATAGGTGTTACCTGCTTGAGCAACGGAATTGCCATCATACGTCTGCAAAGCCATATCGTGAACAATAAGAAATTTTGGAAGGAGGAATGTGAAATGGCACAAGAAATTGCGGCGGCTGTTAACAATCCTGATCTGGCCCCGTGTCGGCCCCGTTCGCCGGCATCCGGCTTTGTTGTTCCGTTGAACATGGTACGTGCCGGGGAATGCGTCAAGATCAAGTCCGTTTCCGGTCAGGACGATACCCGGCGTATGCTGTGCAACATGGGGTTCGTGGAAGACGCTGAAGTAACCATAATTACAGAGATGAACGGCGATGTCATCGTAAATATAAAGGGCGCAAGAGTGGCTATCAGCAAAAAGATGGCGAGCCGCGTATTAACTGCTTAACCGCAGGTTATTGGAGGAGGGATAACGTGAGAACATTGAAAGACATTAAACCGGGAGAAACCGTATGTGTTTCCGCTTTCACCGGTTTCGGCGCAGTTCGCCGCCGCCTTATGGACATGGGGATTACGAAGGGAACCCAGATTTACGTGCGTAAGGTAGCTCCGCTGGGCGATCCTATAGAGATCACTGTCCGCGGTTACGAGCTTTCATTGCGTAAGGACGAGGCGGAAAACATACAGGTAGTCTAAAATAATTTCCCTAATGGTACGAAAAGTCAGAGTGAGTGAGAATGAATGTAAAGGAGAATGTGACATGGCAATTAGAATTGCGCTTGCCGGCAACCCAAACTGCGGCAAGACAACCATGTTTAACAGTTTGACCGGCAGCAGCCAGTACGTGGGCAACTGGCCGGGCGTGACTGTCGAAAAGAAAGAGGGAAAACTTAAAAACCATAAAGACGTAATTATTACCGATCTGCCCGGAATTTATTCTTTATCTCCGTATACGCTGGAAGAAGTCGTCAGCCGCAATTACCTTATCAATGATCAGCCTGAGGCTATCATCAACCTGGTGGACGGAAGCAATCTGGAGCGCAATTTGTATCTGGCGACGCAAGTTCTGGAATTGGGCATTCCAGTTGTAATCGCGTTGAATATGATGGATATGGTGCAAAAGTCCGGCGACAAAATTGATACTCGCAAGCTCGGAGCGGAGTTGGGCTGTGAAGTCGTTGAAACTACTGCCGTAAAAGGTCATGGTTCTATGGAAGCGGCCGAAGCGGCTATAAAATTAGCTAAAACCAAATCGACTTTGACTCCAAAACAAATTTTCAGCCGGCGCGTGGAAGACGCCTTAAGCGAAATCACTACCAGCTTTGCCGGTATTATAGATGCTAAGCGCCCACGTTGGTATGCCATAAAATTATTTGAACGGGACGAAAAGGTTTTGGAATCGCTTAAGCTGTCTGCCGAACAGAAAAAAAAGCTGGAAGGCATCATTGCTCCCGTCGAGGCGGAGTTAGGTGATGACAGCGAAACCATTATTACCAATGAACGGTACGACTATATATCCCGCTTGGTTGACAAATGCCTGATCAAAAATCCTAAAGCAATGTCGCTTTCCGATAGAATAGATCGTATCGTTACCAACCGCGTGCTCGCCCTTCCGATTTTCGCGGTCATTATCTGGTTTGTTTATTATGTCTCGGTTTCAACTGTCGGCTCCTGGGTGACGGACTGGGTAAACGATACTTTGTTTGGCGAGTGGATACTGGGCGGCGCAGCATCGGCGTTAGCTTCTGTCCATGCCGCCGATTGGCTCAGCGGACTTATCGTAGACGGTATCATCGGCGGTGTTGGAACCGTATTGGGCTTTGTTCCCCAGATGATGATCCTGTTTATTTTCCTTTCCCTTTTGGAGGATTCGGGTTATATGGCCCGGGTTGCCTTCATCATGGACAGAATCTTCCGCCGCTTCGGCCTTTCGGGTAAATCTTTCATACCTATGCTGATCAGCAGCGGCTGCGGTGTGCCTGGGATTATGGCAACCCGCACCATTGAAAACGAAAAGGACCGCAAGATGACCATTATGCTCACCACCTTTGTACCTTGTGGCGCAAAAATAGTCATTATTGCCATGATCACCACCGTGTTCTTCCCCCATTCTCTTTGGGTGGCGCCTTCCATGTATTTTCTTGGGATTGCGATGATTATTCTTTCCGGCATTATTTTGAAAAAAACCGGACTCTTCGCCGGGGATCCCGCTCCCTTTGTTATGGAACTGCCTCCTTATCATGTGCCGACAGTCCAGACCGTTTTAATCCATATGTGGGAACGCAGCCGCGCCTTTATTATAAAAGCCGGTACTATTATCTTCATAGCGTGCGGTATCATCTGGTTCCTCTCCGCGTTCAGCTGGAATATGCAAATGGTCGATGATGTCAACAACAGTATGATGGCTGCAATCGGACATTCCATTGCGTGGTTCTTCGCTCCTTTAGGTTTTGGAGATTGGAAAGGTGCAGTGGCAACGATCAGCGCCCTGGTTGCCAAGGAAAACGCCATCAGTACCCTGGCTATCCTAAACGGTATTGCCGATGCGGAAAATACAGCGGCTCTTGCTACAGGCTTGGTTGCTATGTTTACACCGATGAGTGCATTCGCTTTCATGCTGTTCAACCTGTTTAGCCCGCCCTGTTTCGCCGCCATTGGCGCAACCAGCCGGGAAATGGGAACTTTCAAATGGACGATGATCGCTATCGGCTACCAACTGCTGGTGGGCTATAGTATAGCTTTTATCGCCTATCATTTAGGCACCTGGCTCGTCTATGGAGGAAGCTTCGGAGCCGGTCCGCTTATCGCCATTTTATTGGTGGCCGTAGTGCTCTACCTGCTCCTGCGTCCCGCGCGCAAACCAGAGATTACTCTGCGCAGTGTAGGTGCGGAAGCTTAATCTTAAGATCAAAACCAAAGATTGTTTGACCGGGACGGTTGCTGCAACCGCCCCGGCCGGTTAGGAGGATCATTATGAATTTATCTACCATTGTTATCAGTATTGGATTGCTCGCGCTCCTAGTCCTGGCTGTTCGCTATCTGGTCAAAAACGGAAGCTGTGCGACATGCAATGAAAATGGATGTTGCCATGCTGCGCCAACCGAGTGCAGCGGTCATTGCAACTGCAACCAAGATCATGCGATTACTATTACGCCGCTCATCAAACCATAACGCCGTTGCCTCCGGTTTGGCATTGCCGCCCAATTAATGGCACAATGCTGGACCGGGGATTGGGATTAATCTTAACCAGAAAAAGAAAACCTTGCAACGGCTAGAGCCCAGCGGGGCTGCCGTGAAAAGGAGAGAAAGAGGAAGATCAGATGGCTTTAATTGGCGGCGACAGAATTGCCGAATATCTGATGGGGAGCCCTTCGCGTACATTGGACGGCGTCCCCCTGTCAGAATGGCTGCAAAAGGTTATTAGCAGAATGGGAATACTTATTGAAACTGACACGGAAAAAACAGTCAATATAACAGAGGGCAAATCCTCCGCGGAGAGGGAGGAGGCGGTCTCCAATTTGACCGACATTTTTTTGAATGAAGAATTTCGCAAAGGGGGGTAATGGTTGAATGTATGCCTTGAATCTTGAAAAAACAGTTATTAAACCTTATCGAACGATGGACAGCGGCGGAAAAAGAAAGCGTATCTGGGAAATAACCAGCGATTTATATTGCTCGGTTTGCGGTACCTGTCTGGATCTGGATGAGCAAAGAATGATTCTTAAGAAACTGCACATGGACCACAAAAATTATTCTGATCATGATATTCATTCGCTCATGGTGCAGAGTCTGCACTCCGAAAACAAGATTTCACGCCGTCTGGACAGCCATTTGAATGAGAAATACAGTTACGAAATCTCACAATTGGGAGAGCATACCGAAAAACAGTTTATGACCGTATGGAAGGAACACATGAAATCAGGCGATATTTGCGGTCTTTTCTGGGTAGCGGTTACGCATAAAGGCTTGTCGGAAAATGCCATACATACTATTTATTGCGACATCCATATGATGTCCCATTTGAATGGCGGAAAAACCCGGCAGGAAAAAAAGGAATATGATCGTTTGCTGAACCTAAACGCCGAATTACAGGCGAAGCTTAAACAGGAAAAGAAAAAGAACAAGGATCTGGCGAAAGAGTTGGCCTTATCAGAGAAAAACTGCCGGAACCTGGCAATGAAGGCACAAAAATTGGAAATAAATCCGCCGGCGCCCCAGAATTTGTCCCCAACCAATAGCTGCCCCGATGTTTCCCTAGACGACCTTAAGCAGGAAAACCGGGATCTCCATGCCAAGCTCCGGCAAACTGAAAACGATTTGCGTGAATACCAGGAGCAAGTACATGGTTTTGAAAAGGAAAAAGAGCGGCTTGAATCAGATTTACAGATGCAGAAGGAAACCAACCTGCAATTATTTAACGAGATCGAAAGTCTGATTCGCAGTCTTTATTGTGATAAACAGGAATGTGCGGCCCAGAACGAATGTTGCGGCAATTTATGCGAGAAACGGGTTTTGATTGTCGGCGGGCTGACGAAACTAAGAAGATTCTACCGTGATTTAGTTGAAAACCTGGGCGGAAGTTTTGAGTATCATGACGGTTATGTGCATGCAGGAGAGCGAGAACTGGAAGGCCTGATCAAAAAATCAGATATCATTTTGTGCCCGGTTGATTGCAATAGCCACGGAGCTTGTTTAAGCGTGAAAAAGATCTGCAACCGGATCAACAAACCTTATCAAATGTTACCCAGTTCCAGCTTAAGCAGCATTTCGCAGGCGTTGACCGGTGAAGGCAGTTGTTCTCAATGATGAATTACATACTAAAAGAGTATAGAAAACAAAAGATTTAGGTTATCCGCTAAGCATGGCGAAGCAGGACAAGGGGTCGTCAATCGTAATACTGGCCGTATGGCCGTATTGCGATTGACAAAAACGAAGTCTTGAGTCACACATGCGAGGATTTGGTTGGCGGGAGGTAAAGATTTAGGTGAAGAAGAAATGAATGCGAAGATTAAAACGAAAGAGAAAAAAATGGATAACGCTACGCTGAAATCATATTTGCAGAGCAGAGGCTATCGCATCACGCCCCAGCGGATGGCGGTATTGGATGCCATCATAGGGGATGAAAACAAGTATCTGAATGCGACCGAGATTCATGCCGTTGCACAAAAGCAATATCCCGGGCTGGGCATTGCCACTGTCTACAAAAATCTGCGCATGCTGGAACGGGAAGGTTTGTTGAACAAACTCGGCCTGCTTGATAATGCCGGACGCTATGAAATGAACCAGGATGAGGCTCATTGCCATTTGATTTGTATTGAATGCGGATCAATCAGTGAAACCAGGGAAGCATTTGCTCAAAATGTTTGTGATTTATTAAAGCAAGAAGACGGTTTCACCGTGCAAAAGCGCGCCTTGGTTTTCTATGGCCATTGCCAGCATTGTTTGCATTTGAGTCAAAACAGTAATCCACGATAAAATCCATCAGCAGTTGATGGGTTTTGTTTTTGATCAAGGTCTTTCAGACACAAGGATTTTTTGTTCTTGAGAGGATGCTCCGTCGGCAGCATCACATAAGCACTTTCCTTAAACAGAATCATGGTGGCGATGTCCGGCTCATCGATAGGCGGAGAGCATACGACAAAATTCGCCTCCCCAGCCAACCGTGCTTCAATAATCTGATCCCGGCGGGCTTGACTGCATCCAAGTCAAGCTCGCCGCATCTCTGTAAAATAATTCTGCAAAAAAACGAGCCCGTATCATCCCCGATTGTAAAAATACGAGGTGATACGGGCTTAGCAGTCTGCGCGGTTATTTAAAATAGTTTACTCCGGCTTCCATGCGTTTGGCGACAAAGCCTCTTGAATCTAACATTGACCTCCAATTTGTGGAGTGGTAACATATAAGTTTACAAATATAGAAATAGTAGAATCGAGGGGGAGAAAAGCTGAATTGCCCAGCCGGGTTAAGAAATTCCCTCCCAGTACTGGCAGCAGTGATGCCGACTTGGCTTATCTTTTCGTTTTCATCCGGAAACAAGAAGAAATATTATCGTAA
>DATMYB010000414.1:0-2420 GCA_035561215.1 Syntrophomonas sp.
CCAGGATACCATTATGAAAAGTATTGATACGGCCATTTTTTCTATTACCAATGACGGCACCATGATCCACTTTAATGAAGCCGCCGAAAAAATCTTTGGCTGCCGTGCCAGTTGGGCCATAGGCAGGCATTATTTTGAAACCATGGCTCCGAAAGAACGAGAGAAAATGAGAAGTTCTTTTGATTATGTTATGAAGACAGGCAATACCTACACCGGCCATTTTGTGGAAATGACACGGCTGGACAATCGGGTTATTTATCTTAATCCTCTTATATGCCCATGGTTGAACCGAGAAGCAGAAATTATCGGGGCTATCGGAATCATGACGGATGAAACCGAGAATAAGCGTTTTCAGGATCATTTAATCAGGGCGGAAAAGATGGCGGTTTTAGGGCAGATCGCAGCCCAGGTCTCCCATGAATTAATGAATCCCTTGGCGTCTATCAGGGGCTTTGCCCGTATCATACAAAAAAATGAGCCTGCTGAAAGCAAGTATTATAGCTATTCCAAGACGATTATCGAACAAGTGGACCGGATAAAAAACGTAGTCAGAGATTTGCTCGACTTCGGCAGGCCTGACAAAATTCGGCATGAATCAGTTGACGTCAATATCGCCGTCCAAAACGCCGTCAATGAAGTTGAGGTTGATATTGACAGAGTCAAAGTACTGGAGCAATACGAAAAAGACTTGCCGTACATAGACGGAGATTTTGTAAAAATTGAACGCATGGTTGTGAATCTGATTCAGAATGCATACCAGTCTATCCAGGGATCCGGTATCATCGAAATAAGCACTGCCCTTGCCGGGGGCAATGTTTTAATAACTGTGAAAGACAGCGGTTGCGGAATACCCCGACAGCATTTCAATAAAATATTCGATCCGTATTTTACCAACAAAGCCAGTGGTACCGGTTTGGGATTGGCTATTGTGAAACAAACGGTGGCCAATTACGGGGGCAAGATCAATGTATCCAGCGATATAGGGATTGGAAGCTGTTTTACTGTTGAATTCCCCATTAAGAAGGATAAAAAGTATGAATAAGAAAAAAGTCTTAATTGTAGATGATGAAACTCTGGTGCGCCAGTTTCTGCACGAAGTACTGGCCGAAGAAGGATTCTCGGTCTTTGAAGCTGCTGATGGCGGAGACGCTTTGAATACTTTGATGACGAATCCCATGGATGTAGTCATAATGGACCTGCGGATGCCAGGTATGGATGGGATCGAAACCTTAAAAGAAATCAATAAAAGGAAAATACCAACCAAAGTCATCATTATGACCGGTTATGCCACCATACGAACCGCCGTGGATACCATAAAATTAGGGGCGTTTAATTATATTGCCAAACCTTTCGAAAACGACGATTTGGTAGCTATGGTAAAAGAGGCGGTTGTCAGTCCCCAAGCTCCCGCCTTCAATAACGCCTATGAGGCGGAGCCAGAGGAAAGCAATCTCTCTGGCATCATCGGGCGCAGTCCGGCTATGAACGAGATATTCAAAATGATCCAGAAGGTCGCCGCCCACAATACTACGGTATTGATAACCGGCGAAAGCGGCACCGGCAAAAGTCTTCTGGCCCAGGTGATCCATGATGCCAGCTCCCGGAAAAATGCCCCGTTTATTACGATAAATTGTGCGACCCTGCCGGAAAATTTATTGGAAAGCGAATTGTTCGGACATGAAAAAGGAGCTTTTACGGGGGCGGTATCTGCCCAGACGGGAAAGTTTGAGTTGGCGAAAAACGGAACGATTTTTTTGGATGAAATCAGCACCCTGAGTGCTAATACGCAGGCAAAACTCCTCCGGGTCATCCAGGACAAGAAATTTGAGAGAGTAGGGGGGGAACGAACCCTGGAAGTTGACGTCAGGATTATAGCCGCCACCAACGAACGGCTGGACCTGGCGGTGAAAGAGGGGAGATTCCGTGAAGACCTCTTCTATCGTTTAAATGTAATCACTGTTGAAATGCCGCCTTTAAGGGACCGGGCCGAGGATATACCTTTATTAGTCTACTTTTTTATTAATAGATTTCATGAAAAGTTAGGAGTCAACATAAGTAGCGTTTCCAGCGAAGCCATGGATTTGTTGATTCGCTATAAATGGCCGGGGAATATAAGAGAATTGGAAAACGTAATCGAGCGCGCCATGATCTTGGAAGATGATGCTGAAATAGGGATTGATTGTTTACCTGCCCATATACGCTTGATCAAGAGAGAATCTCACCGCAATGCCTCCGCAGAAGAGGACCCATTAGGTTTAAAATTAGATAAAGCGGTAGATCAGGCGGAAAAAGAGCTTATGCTTGAAGTATTGGAAAAAACCAATGGGCACAGGGCTAAGGCCGCTGAAATATTGGGAATCAGCAGAAGAACATTGCAGTATAAGCTTAAAAAATATGGAATCGTTTAATTAGATAACGAC
>DATMYB010000415.1:0-4442 GCA_035561215.1 Syntrophomonas sp.
TTGGTATATATTTCGGCAAGCCAGGGATAGAAATCATCATTCCCAACCGTTATTTTTTTATTTTTGGCATCCAAACCGGGCGGCAGGGAAACGGCGTATTCATCATAAGGGGATGCGGAGCCTGTATCGGAAGCATTGATGTCCAGGGAATCGGAACTACCGTCTTGCGGTAATGTTGTATCCGTAGATTCCGTGCTGTTGGGGACGGGATTCTCCGTTGAGGTACCGGTCGGGGCATTAGAAGCAGCACTCTTGCCGGAGAAGGTTCCCCCGCCCATATACTTGGCAGAAAGATCGGAAGAGCTCAGAGGGGTATGGGGAAGCAGCAGAAATAAAATAGGGATTGCCAGGACCAAGCAATGGGCCGAGCGTATCTTGTGCTGGGGGCGAAACAGGCTGCGAAGCCCCGCATAAGCCCATATTAGCATCACGATGGCCGTAAAATAAAGATAAGGCCCCATTCTGGGCGTGACATAGGAGAGATATTTCCCGCTGTCTACCAGATGAAATATCAATACGGCAAAAACAGAACAGCACAGGGACTCTAAGAAATGCTGAGGATTAAATGCTCTGGCTGGCATCATTATATTCCTCCCCCATAAGTGAGTAGAAAGACAACGGCAAAGCATACGATAAAGGCCGTAAACAATAGTTTGGCGATAAAACGCCTTGAAAAACCGGAGGATAGCATCATCACGTTTTTGATGTCCATCATCGGCCCGAACACTAAGAATCCCATAATCGCACCCATCGGGAATTGATTGGCAAAGCTGCGTGCCACCATGGCGTCTGATGACGAACACAGGGAGAGGGCAAAGGCCATAATCATCATTATTATGATAGAAACGGCCAGGCCTGCGCCGCTTTGAGCGGAGGCGAATATCCCGGTTCCCATGGATTGAAAGAGGGAAGAGATAAACGTCCCGATGACCAGATATTTACCGACATCAAAGAATTCCGCTTGCGAATGGCGTATAAACAGGCCGGCCCTGTCCGTAAAACTGGTCATGGATTCCAGATCCTCGTAACAGCCGCAGCTGCACATGAGCCGGTCAAGCGCGCCTCCGGATAACACAGGGCCTTGCGGGGGCCGCCCAACAAAGATAAGCCCGATTAAAACAGCGGCTATAATTCCCAGGCTCACGCGCCCGATCACGATGTTCATATTGCCGTTGAAAGCGTAATAAGTAGACAAAATAACCACCGGATTGATCACCGGCGTAACCGTCAGAAAAGTAATGGCTACCGGGAGTGGGACCCCTTTTTTTACCAGGCTCCTGAAAATAGGTATAGAAGCACAGTCGCAGACCGGAAGGCAGAACCCGGCCAGGATGGCAACCAGCATCCCCTTTCCGAGTGATTGGGGAAATCTGCGTTCAATCACTTCTTTCGGGATAAAAACCTGAATCACGGATGAAAGCAATACGCCAATCAGCAGAAAAGGAAGAGCCTGGAGGATGATCCCCAAAAACACATTGATGATTGTATTGACCGGGATTTGAAACATCTCCAAAACCGGCTTGCCAATGAGATGCAGGACAAAAATCAGAACGACCGTCAGGAAAAACGCGTTGACAGGGCGTTCTTTTTTCCTGAAAAGCTGTTTATATAAATCCTTATAGGCCTTTATTTCGTAGATATGGATGCCGGGATTAATGCCATTCAATACTTTCCGGATTCGTTTGAAAGAATCGGCCGAACCTACATTGCGCACAACGGCGAAATCGCAGTTGGCAATCTGCTCGGGCAGCGCGGCCCCGGTCCGGCCCAGCAGATTTTCCAGGTTCGCTGCATCCGCAATGTGCAGCACTTTCTTAATGCTGCCCAGGCGGCGCAAGGAGGGATGCAAAAGCAAGTCCTGCAGTTGAGCAAACGGCACGATACCGTTCCACTCGATCCAAATCTCATCAAGCTCGTGGCTTTGTATATAGCCGCCAATTTGCTGGATGATCTGTTCCGGCAGCAGCTCCAGAACTTTTTTGGGGAAGGTGAGGCTATGGCAGTTACCATACCGGCTGTGAAACTCCTCCTCGCCGTTTTCAAACTGGATGAGCAGTATTTTGAAGTCCTGCCAATCGCTCCTGTTCAGCAGGTCGTTTAAAAAAGTGGTTTTCCCGGCGTCCAGAAAGCCGGTAACAACATAAATAGGTAGCGCCATACAATTATTCTCCGCTAAAGATACTGACCAACTCCTGGCGGTTTAGGTTCCGGCCGATAATACACAGCATGTCGCCCCCGGCAGCGCAATTCGCGATCCGCAGGTCTCCGGGGAGATATTGCAGATTCACGTATCCGTCGGTACCGCGCACGATGCCTTTGGCACGCAGGACGGTTCCCGTCGCGGCCTCCATTTTAGATATTCGCGCCCGCAGATCCCCGATGCTGAATATACGCTTGGTTCTTATGGTGACGGTGTCAAAGACATCTTCAGCCGCAGGGTGGTGTTCACAAGCGCCCTGAAGGTCGTGGATGTGATGGCCGCAGCCGCATCCGTGCGGGTGGCCGCATTGCTCCCGGTGCTCATGGCGGCCAGGCTGCGGAAATAGTATGTCATCCGTACTCATTTGCTCCCAGGGCCTGGCAAGGATAGCAGCGTGGGCATTCAAGCCTTTGACCAGCTTGATTGCGTCATTTATCTTGCCGGGAAAATCCTCGGTACGGCTGAAAAGGATAAGATCGGCATTTTGAATTTGATCTTCAAAAAATTCACCGAAGTTGTCAAGATACATTTTACAGCGTTTCACATCGACGACCGTAATCTTAGCCTTAACCCTGGCAAGCGGTTGAACGCGCGGGTCTGCGCACGCCTTCATAATGTCCGACAGCTTACCGACCCCGGACGGTTCGATGATAATTTTATCCGGGTGGAAGCGGTCCAGGAGCTCTTGGAGAGCTTTGACAAAATCGCCGGAAAGGCTGCAGCAAATGCACCCGGCATTAAGCTCCTTTACTTCAATGTGGCCGGATTTAAGCAGGGTGGCGTCGACACTGATTTCACCGAAATCGTTTTCGATGAGAACGATTTTGTCCTTCCTAAAAGCTTCTTGGAGCAGTTTCTGAATCAGGGTGGTTTTTCCGGCTCCCAAGAAGCCCGATACTATATATATTTCAGCAGCCATTGGCATCCTCCCAATTACACGACTTTACGTTTTCGAGCAAGCATATGGCCAGGGCGGAAATCATCAGTGGGCACAATCTTTACAAAACCCGTAAATTTCCAGATTGTGTCCTATCACCTGAAAATCATCGTCCTGGAACTTCGGTAAAAATTTTTCCATCGGGCAATTGTCCATCTGGATGATTTTGTGGCAGTTCATGCAGACCGCGTAATGCTTGTGCTGAAAGCGGTTAAGCTCATATAGCGCCGTTTCACTGTTCATTACGGCGATTTTAACGGCCATGCCCCTTTTCACCAAAAGCTCCAGTATCCTGTACACGGTAGAAAGCCACACCGAAGTACCGTCCCTTTTAATTTCAGAGTATATTTCCATAGCGCTTAAAGGCTTTTGGGCATGCTCAAGCACCGCAAGCACGCATGCGCGCTGTTTGGTTTTTTTCAAACCGGCCGGCCAGTCTGGTTGTATATCTTTCAATGTATATTCACCTCTTTCATGCAATAAGTATAATATCTATTTATTGGCAGTCAACAAAATTCTGGCCGTTGCTTTTTTTATTAAGAAAATCAGCATCAACCCCAGGACGCCTATCAGTACGATGGTGCCCCCGGGTTTTAAGCGTCCATAATAGGCGGCGAACAGTCCGGTCACCGTAAAAAAAACGGCGAAGCAGACCGAATATAGGACGGTTTGCTTATAGCTCTTACCGAACTGCATGGCGCAGGCTACCGGGACCACCATCATGGAGGAGACAATCAGCGCCCCCACTGTGCGGGCGGCAACCGACACGGTAGCGGCGGTTAAGAGGGTAAAGATAAAATTGACGGTCTTTACCGGGATGCCTGCCAGCCGCGCGGCTCTTTCATCCAGAGCGATATAAAACAGCTCCTTATACAAAAGGATGAAAGCCAGCAGAACGGCGCAGCTGATACAGGCCACCAGGATCAATTCAAAATCGCTGATGGCTACGATGCTGCCAAACAGAAAGCTGTTGAAGTTGGCCGCGTTTTTCACAAAGCCGGACAATACGCCCGCGAGCCCGACGCCGGCCGACATGATGATGGCAATAGACATTTCAGAGTATTGGGGTATCTTTTTGCGTATGGCCTCAATGCCCAGCGCAGCGGCAATGCAAATGGCAATCGCGCCCAATACGGGGTTGACGCCCATGATCAGACCGGCCGCCACCCCGGCCAGGGAGGTATGGGACAGCGCGTCGCCGATCATGGAAAGGCGTTTTAAAACCACGATGATTCCGATGCAGGGGATTATGACGGCCAGCAGGATGCCGACTATAAAAGCCCGGCGCATAAAATCATATTCCAG
>DATMYB010000416.1:0-9729 GCA_035561215.1 Syntrophomonas sp.
AGGGGAAGAGGATACAGGCATTTCCAAAAATATTTTTCTGATGATGCGAAACCGGTATGCCTATTTGCCTGTTATTCAACAATTTATTCAAAGAAATTCCGGATTGGTTATTGTTAATACATCCAGTTCTACAGTGTTGGACTATCGCTATTGGCAAAATGAACTTGCTAACCTAAAAAAACCATCTGATTCCTACAAGAAAGGGAAAATGCTGGAGGAGTTAGCACAGTATTTTATCAGCACTATCCCTGGTCTGAAGGTTACTGATGCGCGATCTAGAAGAGGAAGGGCAGAGGTAGATATTTTCTGCTGCAATGTTTCTTATGATTCTTATCTTTGGAAGCTCGGTGCACTGATTCTAGCTGAATGTAAAAATCGAAACAAAAAAGTAGGGGTTGCAGATATCCGGAACCTGGTTCCTACGATGGAGGCTAAAGGAATCATTGGTGCAATAATTTTTAGTAAAGCGGGATTCTCATCGGTTGCTGTTGAAGAAATTAAGCACCAGCTATTTGGTGGAAGGATGATTATTCCCATCTCTTTGAACGAGTTGGAGGGCGTGGGTCAAGAAAAGAGTGCTTATGATCTTCTAAAGGAGAAAATAAATTACTTTGAGAGCATCATAGAAAACGATGATAGGCAATTATATTTTTGAAGTATATAGAAATGATATTGGGCTCATTCAGATGCAATATGCAGGACCGCCTGCTCTCACTGAAAGAATACTTTTCGTGGCACTTGGAAAGCGACTGCCTTGTCCGCCTTGCTGCTATCACGGCGGTTGACGGTGAGCAAGCCGCGGAAAAGTTCATAGCCGATAATCTCAGGTATGATGGTGTTAGGCGTATTGCCATCCAAAAAGCCTTTGGCAAAGGAGATTATACTTGTGTCGAGAAGTTATGCCTCGATAAGATAAACGCCTCCACCGCGACTACCACTGGATGCAGGAATGGTATGACTTGCTTTTTGAGGTTTACCTTAAAATAGGCGACAAAGACAAGCAAGCCGACCTTGCAAAGGATTTGCTTGTAAACCAGCATGACACGCAATATTATGCCGTTCTGAAACAACTGTTCTCCGAAAGCAGTGTGTGGGACGCGGAATATCCCTCACTTTTGGAGCGACTCGGTCAAGCCCTGCCTTACCATCTATATTTGGATATTCTTTCTAAAGAGGGAGAGACGCGCCGCTTGCTCACCGTGGTGAGTGTGCATCCGTCCAGCGTGTTCAACTACGGCAAACAACTCTCCATGGAGTTTCCGAAAGAAACCTACGTCCTTTGCATTGACGAAATCCGTAGGCAAGCGGCCGAAGCCGACAATCGTATCAAATACAAGAAGGTCTGCAGCGTTATCAAAAAACTGTTCGAGTTTGGCGGCGTTGCAGAAACGGAGAGCGTAATCACTGAGCTGAAAGAGAAGTACTCACGCCGTCCCGCTATGCTTGAGGAATTGAATTCGTTGGCAGTGAAGCTGTCAATGAAGAGAAAATAAGAAAAGAAGTAATATGGGGAGATATCATGAATCAGTTTTTTAAGCAGGTATACGGCATTGTGGAACAAATACCTTATGGAATGGTAGTCTCGTACGGTCAGATCGCGTGTATGCTGGGACGGCCTCGTGGGGCGCGAGAGGTTGGGCGGGCCATGCGATGCTGCCCTGATAATTTGCCCTGGCAGAGGGTAGTCATGAAAGATGGTACGATTGCAGGCGGTATTGGCGCAGATATGCGCAGAGCCATTCTTGAAAACGAAGGAGTTACATTTCTGCCTGACGGCCGCGTAGATATGGATTTATGCCGCTGGCTGGGCTGAATGAATTAATGTGGTTTGGATGTAATCCAAACCTAGGAGTGATGAAAATGAATTGTAAATGGAATGAAGAAACGGTTCAAACCCGAGTCTTAAAAATTAATGGGAGCAATGCGGAAATAACCGATGAGCAGATAGCGGTAGAAAAGGCGCTTACCGTTTATCTTAACGACAAAGAGTTTGTAACATTGGTCTGTTCCCCTGGTCAGGAAAACGAATTAGTTATTGGCTTTTTGTATATGGAAGGGATCATTAATAACCTGGGGCAACTGGCAAAGATATCGGTGAATTGCCAGGAAGGTATAGCTTGGGTCGAAACAACAGGGGAAGGCCTTTTGGCGGAAACGCTGTTTCTGAAGAGATATCTTACTTCCTGCTGCGGTAAAGGTCGTTCTTCTTTCTACTATGCAAATGATGCCAGACTAACGAAAAAGATCGACAGTTCACTTAAAGTCACATCTCAGGATATTAGCTATTACATAGACTTATTGGACGTTTACTCCGAATTGTTTCGTTTGACCGGCGGGGTTCACGGCGGGGGGATCGCCGCTGAAGGGCAACTGCACTATTTTGCCAGTGATATTGGCCGCCATAATGTCATCGATAAACTCTATGGGCAGGCATTAATGGACAAAATCGACTTCTCCGATAAAATTATTGTTTTTAGCGGCCGCATTTCCTCTGAGATCTTAATTAAGACAGCAAAAATCGGATGCCCGGTCCTTGTTGGCGTATCAGCCCCGACCGATTTAGCGCTTGAGCTTGCTGAAGAATTGGGGATTACAGTAATCGGTTTTGCCAGAGAGGGCAGGATGAATGTTTATACCCATGAGGAACGGGTGATTATTTCCGAGAAATTATCTTTTAGTATAGGAGAAAAAATGCTGGACGTATTTTCAGACGGATAGCACGAAAGGATAATGAAGAGATGATCTATATGGACAATGCGGCAACGACATGGCCTAAGCCTGAGACGGTATACCAGACGGTAGATAATTGCCAGCGAAAAAGGGGCGGGAACCCCAACCGTTCGGGTCATCACCTGTCCATGCTTGCCGGGCAGGTGATTTTTGATACGCGGAAACTTGTTGCCAAGCTGTTCAATATTCCAAATTCATCGCAAGTGATATTTACACCTAACGCTACTGAGGCAATAAATTTAGGAATTAAGGGATTATTAAATACAGGAGATCATGTTGTAACAAGCTCAATGGAGCATAATGCAGTAACTCGTCCATTGGAAACGGCAAAAAAGGACGGAATAGAGGTCACAAAAATTGTGACAGCACCAGCGATGGGCTTGCTGCCATTTCAAGTGGAAGCTGCGATCAATAGCAATACCAGAATGATTATCCTAAGCCATGCTTCCAATGTAACCGGTACCATCAATCCAATTCTGGAAATAGGACAGATAGCTCATGAGAGAGGCATTCTATTTATGGTAGACTGCGCCCAAACAGCCGGCATACTTCCCATTGATGTACAGGAGATGCACATTGATATCCTGGCTTTTACCGGTCATAAAAGCATGTTCGGCCCCCAAGGCACCGGTGGGCTTTACCTCAAAGAAGGTATTTTTCCCCGTCCTCTAAAAGACGGCGGGACCGGGGGGAATTCCGCCTCCTTGTTTCTGCCTGATGAATTACCGGACCGGTATGAGAGCGGGACACTGAATACGCCCGGAATCGCGGGATTGGGGGCTGGTATCGATTTTTTGCTGCAAACAGGGATGGCAGCCATCAGAGCAAAAGAGAGATTATTGATTCGGCAATTACTGGATGGCTTATATCAAATACCAGGAGTTACTGTCTATGGACCTGACCGTAATACGGAACGTGCCCCGGTACTTTCTTTTAACATTGCAGATATGGAACCTACTCAGGTTGCTTTCATGTTAGATAAAATATATGGTATTGCTTCGAGGCCAGGTCTGCAGTGCGCCCCTGATGCCCATCGAACATTGGAGACTTTTCCAAGCGGAACAGTCCGATTGAGTTTAAACTACTTTAATACAAAAGATGAAGTGGATTTTTGTATCGATTCAATCGCTAAAATTGCCGCGAGCAACAAATAAAACAATTTAGCTTAATCAATTAATCAAACGCTTATCATTTGCCCGCTCCCTTGCAGGAGTGTGAAAATTAGGATGCCGTTTTTGGATTGGTAAGCTGCTGAAAAACCGGTTTATGCGAAAGCTTATGCTCACTGATAAAACCGCAAGAGGAATGGCTGAACATGGTTGTATCGAATACAGGAATCTGGTAGAAATTCTTCCGGTACTTTATATGGAGTACCGGAAACCGATTGAAAATATCTCTTGCTATAAATAGCCATGGACAATACAATAAAGTTAGAGTGCGAAACCGCATGAAGGGGTACACCACCTTGGGTGTAAACTTTCGTGCGGTTTTTTTATTTTAAGATGAAAGGACGGATGAATTTGGTTATTGTTAACGGATGCCAGGTAAGCAACATTGAAAAAATGACCCTGAAGGATTACCTGACCAGAGAAGGCTATATTCTCTCGCGCATTGCGGTAGAGTGTAACGGGGAAATCCTTCCCAGGGAGACATATGGAGAAAAGCAACTGCAGGATGGCGATTCCCTGGAGGTCATAAGTTTTGTGGGAGGCGGCTGATATGAAGATAAAAATAAACGGGCAAGAAATCATTACAGAATGCAAGGATCTCTACTCTGTCAAAGCAAGTCGTTTTTCAGATGACCCCGGAAATCTGGTGGTTATCCTGAATGGGTTTCAAACTCCGGAAAATTTGCAGATCCATGACGGAGATGAAATAGTGTTTATCGAAAAGGGAAGAATGCCGGACCAGACGAAATTCGAAGCGATGATCAGCGCCCGCCATACTCCCCGTGTATACGAAAAAGTGAAAAAGGCACGGGTCGCCGTCGCCGGGCTGGGGGGACTTGGTTCCAACATTGCCATTGCCCTGGCAAGAACAGGCGTAGGCCATTTGCACCTGGTGGATTTTGATGTGGTGGAACCCAGCAATTTGAACCGCCAGCAATATAAGATGAAACATCTCGGCATGTATAAAACCGAAGCTATGCAACAGGAACTTTCGGAAATCAATCCGTTTATCAGCGTCAGTATTGATACGGTACAGGTAACGGAAGAGAATGCCGTTTCCCTTTTTGAAAAAGAGGAAATCGTCTGTGAGGCTTTTGACAACCCGGACGCCAAATCCATGCTGGTCAACACGCTTTTGAGCCGCTGCCCGTCCAAAAAGATCGTGGGAGGGTCCGGTATGGCAGGCTTTGAAAGCAGCAACACCATCCAGACCAGAAGGGTGATGAAAAATTTTTATTTATGCGGAGATCAGCAAACAGATGCCAGAGTCGGGCGAGGGCTCATGGCGCCAAGAGTGTCTGTCTGCGCCGGACATGAAGCCAATATGGTTTTACGGCTGCTTTTGGGAGAAGAAGATGCATAAGGAAAAGACTTTAACAATACAGAAGTTTTACTTAATTGGAGGAGAATAAGATATGAAAGGCAACGATGACAAATTGGTTTTGGGAGGACACGAATTTACTTCCCGCTTTATTCTGGGTTCCGGCAAATATAATCTGGAGCTGATTCGTGCGGCGATAGAATATGCCCGGGCACAGATCATTACGCTGGCAGTCAGACGTGCAAACACCGGCACAGAAAACATTTTAGACTATATTCCCCAGGGAGTGACCCTGTTACCCAATACCTCCGGCGCGAGAAATGCGGAAGAAGCGGTTCGCATCGCCCGCCTTGCCAGAGCGGTAGGCTGCGGAGATTTTATAAAAATTGAAGTCATCCGTGACTCAAAATATTTGCTTCCCGACAACTATGAAACGGTCAAGGCAACAGAAATTCTTGCAAAAGAAGGTTTTGTGGTATTGCCTTATATGTATCCGGATTTAAATGTGGCCAGGGATCTGGCCAATGCAGGCGCTGCCGCTATCATGCCTCTCGGCGCACCCATCGGCTCTAATAAAGGGCTTTGTACCAAGGCGTTTATTAAAATTTTAGTGGATGAGATTGATCTTCCCATTATTGTAGACGCTGGAATCGGCCGTCCTTCACAAGCCTGCGAAGCCATGGAAATGGGTGTGGCGGCAATTATGGCAAATACCGCCATCGCCACTGCGGGAGATATCCCGGCCATGGCAGGGGCTTTTAAAAGCGCTATAGAAGCAGGCCGGGCGGCTTATCTTTCTGGACTTGGCAGGATCGTGGAACAAGGCGCAGTGGCATCTTCTCCGCTGACGGGATTTCTGGACGAATAAGGAGGTGAACCAAGATGAGTATGGAGGCGAATCCATTGGAAGGGTTGCATGAAGTAAAAAATAGAATTGACCATATGAAATATTTACCCGATATGGAGGTGTTAGAAGACTCTTCCATAATGGATCAGGTGCTCGCCTATGCAGAGGCTTACAACTATAACCGCTGCACGGAACAAGACGTACACAGGGCTTTGCAGCGGGACATACTCACTCCCGAGGATTTTGCCGCTTTGCTTTCTCCTGCGGCAGCGCCTTTTCTGGAAGAAATCGCCCGGAAGGCCCAGGAGGAAACCAGACGCCACTTCGGTAATGCTGTTTCTATTTTTACTCCCCTTTATGTGGCCAATTATTGCGAGAATTACTGTATTTATTGCGGATTTAACCGTTATAATCACATTCGGAGAGCCAGATTAACCGTTGCAGAAGCGGAAAAGGAGATGCAGGCAATTGCTGCCACCGGATTGGAGGAAATTTTGATTTTAACCGGAGAAAGCAGAAAAATGTCCGATCCCGTTTATATCGGTGAAATCTGTAAAGCGGCTCGGAAATACTTTAAAATGGTGGGGCTTGAGGTTTATCCTTTGAATACCAATGAATATGCCTATCTGCATGAATGCGGAGCGGATTTTGTTACTGTCTTTCAAGAAACCTACGACCCGGATCGGTACGAGACCTTGCATTTGATGGGTCACAAACGAATATTTCCGTACCGCTTAAATGCGCAGGAAAGAGCGATACGGGGAGGGATGCGCGGCGTCGGATTCGCAGCTCTTTTAGGATTGGATGACTTTCGGAAGGATGCGTTTGCCACCGGAATGCACGCATATCTGCTGCAGAGGAAATATCCCGGGACGGAAATCGCTTTTTCCTGTCCGCGTCTTCGACCGATTATCAACAATGATAAGATTAACCCCAAGGATGTTCATGAAAAGCAGCTTTTTCAAATTATGTGCGCTTACCGGCTGTTTATGCCCTTTGCCGGCATCACCATTTCCACAAGGGAACGCGCCGGTTTCCGAGATCATGTGATAGGAGTTGCCGCCACCAAAATTTCCGCGGGCGTCAGTACCGATATAGGCGGCCATCAGGAGTCGGTCACTGAAAAGGGAGACGCCCAGTTTGAAATAGCGGATACACGCTCCGTGGATGAAGTCCGCCGGGCGATTAAGGAGCAGGGCTTGCAGCCGGTGATGAACGATTATGTGTTCGTATAAAATCATTGCGGTTACCAACCGCCATCTTTGCAGCGACGATTTTCTCACTAGAATGGAGAGAATCGCCCAGGCGAAGCCTTCCGCGATCATGCTTCGAGAAAAGGATCTTTCGCCTGCAGAATACAGGGAGCTTGCCGGCGATATCATGAAGCTCTGTTCAAGCAATCATGTTCCCTTTATCGCGCATACCTTTCTCGGTGAGGCTGAAATTCTGGGCTGTAAAAGCATCCACCTGCCTCTGCCTATCCTGAGAAAGTATGCGGGGGATTTAAAGGGTTTTGAGGATGTCGGGACTTCCGTTCATTCCGTGGAAGAAGCGGAAGCAGCCCGGCGCCTGGGAGCAACTTGGCTTATAGCGGGGCATGTTTATGCAACAGATTGCAAAAAGGATCTGGCTCCTCGGGGACTTTCTTTTTTAAAATCCGTTTGCCGGTCGGTACAGCTTCCGGTCTATGCCATTGGCGGAATATCACCTGAAAATGTGAAAGAAACCCTTTCCGCCGGCGTGCAGGGAATTTGCATCATGTCCAGCTTAATGAAGTGCGAAGATCCCCAGAGTTATCTCGCTGGAATGATTTCCAGCCAGTAGCCGTCCGAATCCGCGCAATAAGCAAGAATTTATGGAGGTATATGTATGAGAAAGTGCATTAGGTGTCAAACAGAGATGATTGAAAACTGCTCAATAAAAATTGAAGGTGCTGGGTATGGTATCGTAATTGCAACGGATGATAAGCGTTTGTTTGCCAATAGAATCGGAAAGCCCAAAGTAGCCATTTGTCCAAGCTGTGGAGAAGTATCTATCTATATTGCAAACACAAAGGATTTGGGTCGATAAATGATAAAATTGATATGAAGAGTCTGGATGTATATAGCCATACACGAGTATTCATGTATGGCTATGTTCCTAATTTGCTGCTGTTTTTGGATTAATAAGCGAATAATAAACTTAAACATAAAAGGAGAAGAACTTGGATGCTGATCGCATTAACCGTCATAGTTATCCTCGCAGTTTGTATATCCGCTTACGCATACCATAACATGAATTACGATCAAGGCGTCCCCCGCCTGCTGGAAAAAGCCGGGTTTACGGAAAAGCAGGTTGCGCTTGAAGACGGATCTGTTATCAATTATGGGGAAGGGCCGGGAAAAGGTGTCCCGCTGCTTCTCATCCACGGGCAGATGGTTTCATGGCAGGATTACGCAAAAGTGCTGTCCGGGCTTTCAAAGAGCTATCATGTGTACGCGGTCGATTGCTACGGCCACGGCGGTTCCAGCAAAGATCCCGTGAAATACACCGCCCAGTCTAATGGAGCCGATCTGGCATGGTTTATTGAAAATGTGATAAAGCAGCCAGCAGTAATATCAGGCCATTCTTCCGGAGGTCTGATGGCCGCATGGATTGCGGCGAATAAGCCGGATGACGTTATCAGCTTGGTGATCGAGGACGCCCCTTTTTTCGCCACGGAAGCTGACCGCCGCGAAAACACATATTCATGGGTTGATGGATTTAAAACGATCCACGAATATCTAAGCCGGAGGGAAGAAGGCCGTTATATAAACTACTACCTTGAGCATTGCTATATGCAGAACTTCTGGGGGAAAGACGGATGGGAAAAGTTTGTTCTCACTCCCACCAATAAGTACATGACCAAACATCCCTCCGAAAAATTGCGGCTGTGGTTTTTGCCGCCTTCCATGAATAAGGGTGTATTTGATCTGACGCGCTGTATCCAGGACGGCACGGGAGAATATGATTTGCGCTTTGGAGACGCTTTTTATGCTGGAGCATGGTTTGAGAATTTTGACCAGGCGGAAACGCTCGGCAGGGTTCAGTGCCCATCGGTGCTTATGCATACTGAGGTAAAGACCGATGACCGCGGGATCCTCCTCGGCGCCATGTCCAGCGACGACGCGAACCGCGCCCATCTCTTGCTGCGGGATAATCAATTGATCGACCATATCAAATCAGGTCATGATATACACGATGAAAAGCCCGATTATTTTATCAAGGTTATGGAAGACTTGCTGAATCGGGTCAATAATAACGGAACGCCGCATACGATCAAAATCTAATTGGCATAGGAATTGTAGAGGTGATATTGAATAATTTTATATTTTTCCGCCACTGGAAACAGCAAATTATGTAGCAACAAGAATTGCGGCAAAAACAAATGAACGTCTGGTGTCAATTGTAGATTGCTGCAAGAACCCCGAGTATTCGTTTACTTTAAGCGACGGAGAAGCGCTGGGAAATTATATCTCCGACCTATCATTGGGGCTTGCCTGCGACCCGAGCTTCATAAGCAAGCCGTACACAGAGCTTTGCTTGAAGGGAAATCATTAAACCAGTATGTTGAAGAAGCAATAGAACAGTATTCGGCCCGGACCCGATCCTAAAAAATAAAGGACTTCAGATCTAACTTAAAT
>DATMYB010000417.1:0-18030 GCA_035561215.1 Syntrophomonas sp.
ATATTATCTCATCCCTAACAAAGAGGAGGCCGGCCAAGTGGATGCAAAGAAAAATGCGTTGAACAAAGTAACGGTTAATATTTATAACGAAGATTACGTGGTCAAGGGCAACGAAGAACCAGGATATATAGAGATGCTGGGCAACTATGTCGATCGGCGGATGCGTATGATCGGCCAGAGAAATCATAATCTCTCCACCACCAAAGTAGCGGTACTGACCGCTCTCAATCTAGCGGATGAACTCAACAAACTGCAGGAAGATTACGACCAGATGATCAAAACCCTGGAGGAAGAGAAAAAGAATCGGCTGGGTCCGGTTTGATCAGGCTGTCTGTCGGCGCCGGCGCTTAAGCATAAGTCAGCTTGGCAATTTTGCAATCGTTGGCGCCGGCTGGACTACTATCCAATCCTATGTATATTCGGCAATGGTTGCGGACGCTGTGGGATGGATTCGTAACGGCGTGCTTTTGCCGGAAAAAATAATGCGTATTATACAGCGGCAAACCGATATGACGAATGAGGCTGCCTGATCAGGGCGGCCTTGTTTTTGTGTTTGCAGATAAAAGAATAAACCGGCGCCTGCGGCTGAATACTAAATCCTGAAAACGCTGCGGAGGTATTGGGCGGCATGATGTATATGCTGGGCTTTGCATTAAGAGTAGCGGGAATGTATTTCCTGGCTATGATAATGATCCGTATTTTAGGAAAACGGGCGCTGGGAGAGCTGGGCCCTTTTGATTTTGTGGTTATGACCGGGGTGGGCGACACGGTTATTTCCGTGGCCCTGGATAAAAGCATGCCCTTAACGGAAGGGATCGTGGTTCTGGCCACCCTGGCTTTTTTGGAATATGTTGTCGGGTTTTTAAGTTTAAAGAACGGCCGCCTGTCCAATTTGTTGAACGGGAAACCGGTGGTGCTGATCGAAAACGGCAAGATTATCAAAAAGAACCTGGCCCGGGAAAAATTCAATGTGGACGACCTGATGCAGGAATTGCGCCAAAAAGGCATCAGTGAGATTGGCGAAGTGGAGCGGGGCATCCTGGAGGCCTGCGGGGGATTCAGCGTGATTTTAAAGGACGGCGAGGAAACAGTGAAGCGCAAGGATCTTGGCATTAAAAGCAGGCCCACCACTTCGCTGTCGACCCTGGATCCCATTTCGCGCCGGGAAATTTTCGCCCAATTGGAACAGGAGAACGAGGAAGAACCCGCTTACGACCTGCTGGAAGGGGTGGCCAATATGGAAAAACAATTGCGGCAATTGAATCAGCGCCTGGCTGATCTGGAACAGTATTTCAAAAGCTGAAACCCCACTGTGTTATAATGTTTACAAAAAAAGGCGGAGGCTGCAATGAAACTTACCGAAATATATCGTCTGGCAGTGCAAATGGGAAAAGAAAGCGACGTGCGGGACCAGGAACTGCAGCGCCTGCTGAACGAAACCCAAAAACAGTTTGAACAGATGAGCGAAGGGGATAAATATTATTTCGATCAGCAGTCCTTGGATAATCCTTTCAACGACACTCGTATATTGGTGGGCAGCGGAGAAGAGGAGATCGGCGGCATTTTATGCGGCATCGACATGGAAACCCAGGAAATGCTGCTGGCTGATCGTCTGCTTGAAAAGGGTTACCGCATCGATCTGGTAATGGCTCATCATCCGGAAGGCATCGCGGAAGCGGAGATGCATGAGGTGATGCGTATGCAGGCGGATATGCTGCAAGCCGCCGGGGTGCCTATCAACGTAGGCGAAGGCTTGATGGCCAGCCGCATCAGTGAAGTGCGCCGGGGCAGGATGCCCCTCAACCACCAGCGCGCCGTGGATGCGGCCCGCTTGCTTAAACTGCCTTTCATGTGCGTACATACCGCGGCCGACAATCTGGGCAGCCGTTTTATCAATAATCGGCTGGCCCAGGCTGAAATCGTAACCGTCGGCGACATTGTGGAACTTTTGATGGAGATCCCGGAATACAAAGAAGCGCGGCGGCTGAAAGCCGGACCGGTGATTACCGCCGGCGACAGCAAGCGACGCGCCGGCAAAGTCTTTGTTAAATTTGCCGGCGGAACCGCCACCTCCGAAAAAGCTTACGAAAAACTGGCCCAGGCCGGCGTGGGAACCATTATCGGCATGCATATGCCGGAAAAACACCGCACCGCCGCCCGGGAAAATAATATCAACGTCATTATCGCCGGTCATATGGCCAGCGATTCTTTAGGAATGAACCTGCTGCTGGACCAGATCGAGAGCCGTGGCATAGAGATCATACCCTGTTCGGGCCTGATCCGGGTCAAGCGTTTTGCCGGCGGCAGCGGCAACTGATGATTGGGAGGTTAATAAATTAATATGGAACTGTTGGCCCCGGCGGGCAACTGGGAAGCTTTCCTGGCGGCGATGGGGAACGGCGCCGACGCTGTTTATCTGGGAGGTAAAAATTACAGCGCCCGTCAGTCGGCGGAAAATTTCGATTTGGAGCAGATCGGTCGAGCAGTGGAATATGCCCATCTCCGCTCCAGAAAAGTATATATGACGGTCAATACCCTGATCGATAACGATGAATTGGGCGCTGCTCTGGATTATCTGTTCGAAATACACCGTCTGCAGGTGGATGGAGTGATCATGCAGGATATCGGTCTGGCGGCAACCTGTCGCCGGGTTCTGCCTGAGCTGCGGCTCCATGCCAGCACCCAGATGACCATCCACAACGCCGAAGGCGCCGCCTTAATACGGGATCTGGGCTTTAAACGCATTGTGCTGGCGCGGGAACTGTCCGCCCAGGATATTAAACATGTAAACCAAGCGGTTGATGGGGTCGAATTGGAAGTGTTCGTCCACGGCGCGCTATGCTATTGCTATTCCGGTCAGTGTTGGTTCAGCAGCATGGTGGGAGGCAGAAGCGGCAACCGGGGACGCTGCGCCCAGCCCTGCCGCATGGCGTATCATTTGAGCAGCCGTTCGGAAAAATTCAGCATCGATCCGGAACGAACCGGCAGATACCTGCTCAGCCCTGCCGACCTGTGTTTGATCGATTACCTGCCGGAACTGCGGGCGGCAGGGGTAAGCTCGCTTAAAATCGAAGGTCGGATGAAACGGCCCGAATACGTAGCCGTAGTGACCCGGGCCTACCGGGAAGCCCTTGATCTGATGGAGGGCAGCGGAGATCGACCGTTGCCCGAGGTCAAGGACCGATTATTAAAGATCTTTAACCGTCGCTTCAGCAGCGGTTATTTTATTCCCGCCCCCGCTCAATTTCTCAGTACCAGACGGCCCAACAACCGGGGCGTATTTGTGGGCCGGGTAGTATCCCAGGACCCCCAACTGCGGGCCAAGATCAAACTGAGCGAAGGAGTGCAGAAGGGCGACGGCCTGGTGATCTGGGTAAATCAGGGGCAGAATCCCGCCTTGATGGTAAAGAATGCCGGCCAGCCCGGGGATGCCATCACTTGGCAGTTGGAAACGCGGGTTTCCGCCGGGGACCGGGTGTTTAAAACCCATGACGAGCAAATGCTGCAGGAAGCCCAGCAGACCATTCAGGCGGCGGAACAGGACAAAATACCGGTAAATGCGGAAGTACATATGCAATTGGGCCAACCGCTGCGTTTGCGGCTTGGGGATGAAAAAGGGAATATAGCCGAGGCCTGTTCCGGAACGGTCACCCGCCAGGCTGAGCATCGAGCTTTGGACGAAAAAATTCTCCGGGACAAGCTGGGACGCATGGGCAATACGCCTTTCGTATTACGCCAACTAAAGGTGAGCGGCGATGAAAATCTGATGCTGCCGGTCAGTGAGCTCAACGAAACGCGCCGGCAGGCGGTGGAAAATTTGCTGCATAAGCGCTTGGGGCAGGACCGGCTCCGGACCGACGAGTCCCTTTACCGGCAGCAACGGAACCAACTGATGAAGATAAGAGGCAGCAGTAAAAGCCGGCGGCCACCGGATCTGAATGTGGCTGTATCCAGTTTGGACCAGGCGGAAATTGCTCTGGGCGGGGGCGCCGACCAAGTACTGCTGGGCCTGGAAGGACTGGCCAGCGGCAAGCGTCCGTCAGCCGTTCAAATCAGCAATTGGATGAAACTCCATCCCCAATACGCGGAGCGGCTGATCCCAGCGCTGCCGCGGATACATCTGCCCGGAGACGATTTCGACTACCGGGGCTTGCTGCCGGAGCTCCAGGGAAAATTCATGGTGGGCAATTGGGGCGACTTGCGCTGGGGCAGGCAGCAGGGAGCAACGTTGCTGGCGGACTACAGCTTTAACGTTTTCAATATTTTCACCCAGCGGTTGCTGCAGGAAATGGGAGCCGCATCGGTATGTCTTTCACCGGAGCTCAGTTTTAAACAGTTGCAAAGCTGGCCTGATTTTGCTAAAGTCGAATTGCTGGTGCACGGACCGTTGCAATTGATGGAATCCCAGCACTGCATGCTGGGTTCGGAACTAGGCGGGAAAGCGGATCATTGTCCGGCGCCCTGCCGCCGGGACCGCTTTTATCTGCAGGATGAAAAGAATTTCAAATTCCCCGTAGCCACCGACGCCGACTGCCGTTTTTATATTTTCAACTCCCGCACCCTGTGTCTGCTGGAAGATCTGAAACGACTGACGGGTCTGAGGCCGCTGGCCCTACGGGTGGACGGGCGGCTGATGACGGAGGAAGAGCTAACGGTTACGGTCGGTTTGTACCGGCAGGCCCTGGGCCAACTAGCGGTGGGCGGGGATATCGACACGGAGGAATATATCCGCCGTCTTCCCCAGGGACAGGAATTCACCAAAGGCCATTATTATCGAGGAGTTTTATAGATGGAACGGGAGCCCCTTAACAAACTGGAATTTGATAAAATACAAAACCAACTGGTTCAACTGGCTTATACTGACGGCGCCCGCGGCAAGATCATGCAGATGACGCCGTCATCGGATCTGGAGCTGGTCAACCTGCGTCTGGATGAGACCGGGGAAGCCATGGAACTGCTGCGGTTCGGGGAACCTGGTTTCCTGAATTCGCTGCGACCGGTGGAGCAGCATTTGAAAAAAGCCCGGGTGGCCGGCATACTGTCCCCCGGTGAGCTGATTGATGTTTACCACCTGCTGCGCTCGTCGCGGCTGGCAATCAAATATACGGGTACGCCTACCGCCAGGATATTAAAAAATATTTGCGAAGGTTTGACGGAAAACCGGGCCTTGGAACAGACCATCATCGACGCGGTGGAAGAAGACGGCCGACTCCGGGACGACGCTTCCAGTGCCTTGAGAAGCATCCGCAAGCAGATCGAAACCAGCCGCTTGCGCATCAAGGACTATCTGCAGAACTTCATCCGTTCCGGCAACAATCAAAACCTGTTGCAGGACGCGCTGGTGACCGAGCGGGCCGGACGGTATGTGGTGCCGGTGAAGCAGGAATACCGCAATGAGGTCAAAGGCATCGTCCATGATGAATCGGCCAGCGGTGCTACCGTATTTATTGAACCTATGCCGGTGGTGGAGCACAACAATAAAATCAAGAGCCTGCAGATCGAGGAGCAAAGGGAAATCGAGCGGATCCTGCGCGAGATCAGCGCCGCGGTATCCGTCTTTGCCGGCGAGCTGCAGGCCAACAATGAAATCTTGGAGAACCTGGACGTGATTTTCGCCCGCGCCCATCTGGCTTACAATATGCACGCTTTCCGGCCCAACATCAACGACCGGGGCATTATTGACCTGCAAAAAGCCCGGCACCCGTTGCTGGGCAAACAGGCGGTGCCGGTCAATATTAGTCTGGGACAGTCTTTTGATATTCTGGTCATTACTGGTCCCAATACCGGGGGGAAAACCGTGGTGCTGAAAACCACCGGCCTGCTGACCATAATGGCCATGTGCGGCTTGTTCGTACCTGCCCGGGAAGACAGTCGGTTATCGGTATTTAAAAATATTTACGTGGACATCGGCGACGAGCAGAGCATCGAACAGTCCTTGAGTACTTTCTCTTCCCATATGAACAATGTTATTCATATCCTCGATCAGGTGGGACCGGGTTCACTGGTGCTGATGGATGAACTGGGAGCCGGTACCGATCCCCATGAAGGCGCGGCGCTGGCCCGGGCTATTCTGGAGCGAATGAAAAAACGCCAGGCCAAGGTCATTGTCACCACCCATCAAAGCGAACTGAAAACCTTTGCTTATCAGAACGAAAGAGTGGAAAACGCCTGCGTGGAATTCAATCCGGTAACATTGATGCCCACCTATGAACTGACCATCGGTACGCCCGGTCAAAGCAACGCTTTTGCCATAGCCTCCCGGTTGGGCCTGGACAGCGAGATCGTGTCTCAGGCCAGCAGCTTGGTGCCGGAGCGGGAGAAAGAAATAGGGGATATGATCCGTCAGTTGAAGGAAAGCCGCTATCATTTCGAGATCAACAGTCGGGAGATGGAAAAAGACCGGCAGGAGCTGGACCGCCAGCGTCAGGAGCTGGCGGCGGAACGGGAAAACCTGACGGCCATGAAAAACGAGATTATTCGCAAAGCCCGCCAGGAGGCGGATAGCTACGTGCGCGCCGTCAAACGCGAAGCCAACGAAGCTATCGACGAGCTGAAAGAACTTTTAAAAGAGAAAGAAAAACCGCCCAAGTGGCACGAGGTGGAAGAAAAACGTAAGCGGCTGCGCAGTCTGACGATAAGTTTTGACGAGGCCAAGTCAGGCGACGGAGAAGAAGATTTTAAGGTGGGGGATTACGTCCAATTAAAGAGCGTAGGCCAGCACGGTTATGTGCTGGAAGAGCCTAACAGTGCGGGGGAAGTGCTGGTGCAGATGGGGGTGGCCAGGCTTTCCGTCAACCGTGAGCAATTAGTGCGGGCTCAGTCTCGGCAGGAGCAGCCGCAGCGCTACCAGCAGAGCTTTTTGGCAAAAGCTAAAAGCATTTCGCCGGAACTGGATCTGCGCGGCAAATATGCGGAAGAGGCCCTGGAGGAATTGGACAAGTATCTGGATGACGCCGCCCTGGCCGGCATTGAAAGAGTCAGGATCATCCACGGCAAAGGCACCGGAGCCCTGCGCCGGGCGGTCAGGAACCATCTGCAGAATCATCACTTTGTGAGCGATTTCCGTGACGGCGCCATTGCCGAGGGAGGTTTCGGCGTCACCGTCATCACCCTGAAATAACCCAACACGTTCTTTTTGTTGGATTTAAAAGCTGTATCTAATCGCGTTGAATGTATAAACATGGAGGAGCACTTGACGCTGAGTCTGGCGACGGAATGTTTGTACATTCAACTAACCAACTATGATTCTCCGGCAAAGACCCAAAAAGTACATCCGCTTGTTAGGTTAAAACGGGATGCATTGCATTAATGCGTCCCGTTTTTCAATGATACCGGAGTTTTTAGCGATCTCCGTGCTTTTTATCAAGCTGGTGATCTTCCAGGGGACAGGGGGATAAATGCTGGCTGGAGCTGACGGTCTCCTTGATCAAATACGTGGGACAACCGCCGCTCTGACCGCCATTGGGAAGATTGGCCCGGTACAATTTGCCTTCATGCCTGGGGTCGGTGCATACCCAGACCGTATTTTTGAGCAGGCTTTGCAGGGTGAAACTGTCGTGGATATCGCAGGTCTCAGTTGGTATCTTGTCGGGCTCGGCACTGCTCGAATCAGCTTGCACCAGGGATTTTTCATAGGTGACCGGACAGTATTTGGTGGCCAGCTTGCCGGAAGCCGCGCAAATCAAAACGCGTTGGTGCACCGTGCAAACTTCGCTGGGAGCGTATTTTTTGACGCAGTATTCGTTTATTATCTGGCTGTCCGGGCAGTTGGGAGATGGCCGTTGCCCAGATTTGGCGCAGACGCTGACCGATACGATGTCCTGCGGCTTGACCCAGGCGCTGTATTTTTTATTTTTATGGGCCGTCTGCATCATCGAACTGAACAATTTAGCCGGATATCCGCCGCCGTATTGATTCTGCATGGTGTATTTCTCGTCGTATCCCATCCATATGGCGCCGGAATACAAAGGGGTAAGGCCGCAGAACCAGCAGTCGTTGTTATTTTCTGAAGTGCCGGTTTTACCGCCGGTGGGGACTCCCGGAACTCTGCCGTTGGTACCGGTTCCACTGGAAACTACTGTTTGCAGCATACTGCTCATCAGCCAGGCCGTATCAGCGCTCATGACTCGCTTCATCTGCTGCTTGTACTGATAGAGAACCTGACCGTTGCTATCGGTGATTTTGGTGATGAAATGAGGCTTGACATAATAACCGCCGTTGCCGAAACAACCGTAGGCTGACGCCATTTCCACCGGCGAGGCTCCGGTTGTAAGGCTGCCCAGGGCTAAAGGCGAAAGTCCCAAATCGTTTTTACCCGGCGTGTTGACCAAGTGGTTCAGACCCAGCGCCTTGCCTGATTCGTAACCGACGCTGACCCCCACCTTGTCCAGCATCTGAATGGCATAAGTGTTGATGGAGTACTGCACTGCGGTACGCATGGGGATCAAGCCGCGGTACGTATAATCGTAGTTTTTCGGCGACCAGATTTCGTTGTTTATTTTGTAGGAAATAGGCGAATCATTCAGCACGGTAAAAGGCATATATCCTTTTTCCAAAGCGGGAGCATAAACCGTCAGCGGTTTAATCGACGAACCGGGTTGGCGGTAAGCGCTGGTAGCACGGTTAAAACCGCGCTGGTTGGTATATTCGCGTCCGCCCATGATCGATTTGACCTCGCCGTTGCTATGATCGAATATAGCCATGCCCACCTGGATCTTGTTGCCGTTTTTTGTCTCGCTGGGAAAGTGGCTTTGGTCCTTGAAATAATCTTCGGCATGTTTTTGCAGAGCGGCATCCATGGTGGTATAAATTTTCAGCCCGGAACTGTAGATCATGGCGTCAGCGTCCTTATAGCCTTTGATGCCGGATAGTTTGGCGATGGCTTCACTGATTACTGCGTCGATAAAAAAACCGTACTGCATCGAGCTGCTGTCTCCTGATTTCAGCACCAATTTTTCGTTATAGGCTTTTTCGACCTGGTCGTAGCTTATGTAGTTACTGTCGCGCATGCTCAATAAGACGAGTCGTTGCCTGGCTCTAGCGGCATCAAAATTCTGAAAGGGATCGTAACGGCTGGGGCTTTGCACCAAACCTGCCAGCATGGAGGATTCAGCCAAATCCAGTTTCGAAACATCCTTGTCAAAATACTTGTTGGCGGCTGCCTGTACACCGTAAGCGCCGGCGCCGAAATAAATTTTGTTAAGATAAAGCTCCAAAATTTCATCCTTGGAATATAAGGATTCCAGCTTGTAGGCCAGCAAGATTTCTTTAATTTTTCTTTGCCAGGTTTTCTCCTGACTGAGAAAGGCATTGCGAGCCAGCTGTTGGGTAATGGTACTGGCTCCCTGACCGGTCAGGTCACGGGATTGAATATTGCTTAGCAGGGCGCGGGCGATACCTTTGTAATTTACTCCGTGATGTTTATAGAAGTCTTTGTCTTCGGTGGCAATGAAAGCGTTTATCATATCCTGGGGAACTTTATCCAGCGCAACCGAAGTTCGATCTTCTTCGGCGTGTACCCGCCAGAAGATTTTGCCCTGATCATCATAAAGCAGGCTAGCGTTGGCGCCGGTCAATTGTTGTTCATTAAAGACAGGCAGACCATAGGCGGTAAAAACTATGATTCCCAGGAAGAGACCCACAGCGGCAAAAATCAGGCTGGACAGTATAACCTTCAGCTTGCTGCGCTGGGGGGGCGTTTGATACTCCTGTTTGTAATTAGGATAGAAGTTGTCCGGCATAAATTTTTCCTTTCCAAAAGACGATTAGCGCGGTCAAAGATCCGCAAATACGTGAAGTAGTCTGTGTCGCCTAAAAATTTGCCTCCCATCGGCCACATCCTCGCTATGCGAGGCGCATGACTTCGTTGTCGTCAATCGCAATACGGCCAGTATTAACTATTTCCTCCACCTTGTCCTGCCTCGCCGCTCTTCATGACGAGAATTTTTCTCGGCGGATAACCTAAATCTTTAGGCGACACAGACTACTAATACCACCATTATTGCATAACTTGCAATGGGGATAAATAACTTTTTACTGCCATATTACATCAAGGGCCGATCAAATCTTGCACGGATGACATCATTGCATCAACGTGCTTAAAGTTAACGGCCGAAAATTCGAGCAGGAAAATATCATTTTGGAAAGGGACATGGTTATTGCAGGCAGGCGAAATTTAGTGAAAACCGTAAGATATGCGGGTCAATCGCCGGGCTTTCGCAAAAGTCCGGTTAAGAAGTTTATCTCCTCCGGTACCCAAAATGCATACTAATAATTAGCCCCGTGTCGTTTCTGATGGAATGGGCTTACTTGATAGCAGATGATTAATCAGTTTTAAGCGACGATTTTTATTTATGCTCTTGAGTAAGCCACTCGCTGTTTACTAATAGCGTTTTTCCAGCGACTTCAGCGCCGGCATGATGTCATCAACATGACCTTCAAAGAAAATGGCATGGCCTTTTACGTTCGGATAATCGAGGGACATTAGCTTAATGAACACAAATCCGATTTCCTCCAGAGTTTTACGATCATAATTTCTGATGTAATCCATATGTCTGTCGGTAATCTTTTTAGCAGTGCAATAAATATCTCTGCCTTTTGAGTTTATCAGGGAAGTTGCCACCAGGGTACGCAAAATATATCACCTCGTTCAATGTTGCGCTACTGAATCAACATTATAAACCTTTTGGACAGAATAGTCGAACCTGGAAATATTCCGGATAGCTTTCTATACCCGCCTTCCAATACCGGCTTTTCATACCTCGGTTATGATATTCGCTTCCAAAGCATAAGTATTAAAAGCCGCTCCCAGTGAAGCAGCTTATTTGTTTCAGAAAGGAGCGAAAAGATGGCACCAGAAGAATGGCATTCGAATAAACAATTATATGAAATGATGGCAGGTCTATCCAAGGAACTAGAGGCCTACCAACCCAGAGTTGTCCAAACGCTGATTAAAATCCCTGATTGCAACGGATTGAGAGAGGATCAATGGTGCTGAGACGGTTGCCAATTAAGAAAGGTAATTAGGAGGTAGGAAATATGAGTATGAAAGGAATCGATATATCGTCATATCAACCCAGCGTTGATTTTACCAAGGTAGCCGCTGCCGGGATTGAAGTTGTTTACATTAAAGCGACTGAGGGAACCGGCTATACAAATCCGTATCTTAAAACACATGCTGCCGCTGCCAAAGCAGCCGGCTTGAAGGTTGGATTTTATCACTATATGACTCCCAAAACAGCCGCCAATGCTGTGGAACAGGCGAAGTATTTTATTAATACCATAAACGGTCTGGCCTATGACTGCAAGCTGGCGCTGGATTTGGAAGTTACCGGCAATCTGGATAAAACAACGCTTAATATGGTGGCTAAGGCTTTCCTGGAACAGGTGGTTGAGCTCACAGGGACTACTCCGGTTTTTTATTCCTACACAAGTTTTATCAAGTCGTATCTAAGCAGTGATTTGACCGTATACCCCTTATGGGTGGCGGATTACCGGTCCGGCGCTCCCGGCGTGAACAGCGTTTGGTCCGAGTGGATTGGCTGGCAGTATTCCAGTTCCGGGTCGGTATCCGGTATTAGAGGGAGCGTTGATTTGAACACATTTCAAGACGAGATTTTCATAAGCGATAATCCTGTTTATTTTAAGGCCTTAGCTGTCCTGGTTTACGATAATGTTATAAAAACAGTGGAATACTGGCAAAACGCCGGCACCAACAATACGGATGTAAACGGCGAGTACATGGCCACCGTCATTATGCGCATGACCAATAAAAGCACCCTGACTGACGGTGTCGCCGCCCTAGTATCTGCCGGCGCGATCAGCACCCCTGATTATTGGCTGGCCAACGCGGTAACCGGCAAAACTTGCAAAATCGAATACGTTAAAAAACTTATTATTAATGGCGTTAAGAAGCTGCAGCTGTAGAGAGATAGGTGAATCGGCGCTGGTACTCTGTCAACCCTAATTCCACAATTCCTTGTCGGTTAAATTTCTGCATGGCTACGTTGTCGTCAATCGCAATACGTCCAGTATTGCTCAATCCTCCGCCTTGCTCTGCAGAAATTTCCTTCGACAAATAATATGCGGACTTAGGGTTGACAGAGTACTAGTGGGAAGGAGTGGGATTACTCGCCAAAACTCATTAACCAGGCCGTGGTCCGATAACAAGCGAAAGGATGATGAAAATGAAGACCAAAATTACTGAAATGTTAGGTATAAAGCACCCGATCATCTGCGGAGGGATGCTGTGGCTGTGCAAGCCGGAACTTTGCGCCGCTATCTCCAACGCCGGCGGATTAGGCAACATCACCGCCGGCAATTACGATACCGGAGAAGAACTGAGGGCGGCGTTGCAAAAAACCAAGGAGCTCACCGACAAGCCCTTCGGGGTGAACATTACCCTGTTGCCTTCCTTCCGTATAACCCAGGAGACTTACGATGACTATTTCCGGGTATGCTGCGAAGAAAAAGTAGCGTTGATCGAAGTATCCGGCGCCCCTGCCAAACGTTATCTGGACCAGGTACACGCAGCGGGGGTAAAAATATTTCATAAAGTCGGCTCGCTGAGACATGCCCTCAATATTGAAAAACTGGGTTATGACGGCATATATGCTGCCGGTATCGAGGAGGGCGGACATCCTCTCGACGATGATGTCACCACCATGGTGCTTACCCCGCGCATCGCCGAGTCGGTAAAAATTCCGGTGGTAACCACCGGCGGCATTGCTGACGGCCGGGGTTTGGCAGCGGCGCTGGCACTGGGAGCCGAGGGGGTTATGATGGCCACCCGTTTTATCAATACCCAGGAATGCGTTGTGCACGAAAATATCAAACAGGAGATTATCAGACGCCAGGAACAGGACACCACCCTGATCTGCAAGACGCTGAATCTGCAGGGGCGGGCACTGAAAAATGATCTGGTTCAACAGGTGCTGGATATCGAAGCCGAAGGCAAAGACCTGGACCGGATTTTCCCCTTGATTACCGGCCAGCGGGTCAAGGAAGCATGGAACAACGGCGATGTCAATAACGCGGCCTTCATGGTAGGCCAGTCCATCGGTTTGATCAAGGACGTACTCAGCTGTCAGGAACTGATGGACGGTATGGTCCAAGACGCGGAAGCTATTTTGAAGAAGAATCTGGAGAGATTTTAACCCGCCGGGCGGATATTGGCGGCGCGGCAATCGGATCCGGAAGAAATTTTCCGTGAAAGGAGACTGCACAATGTCTGTATACGATGCGATTATAGTCGGGGCCGGTAACGGCGGCATGACGGCGGCCCTGACCCTAGCTATGGAAAACAAAAAGGTATTGCTGCTGGAGCGGCACAATATTCCCGGAGGGTGTGGGACCTCTTTCCGCCGAGGGCGCTTTGAATTTGAAGTCGCTCTGCATCAGCTTAGCGGCATGGGCAGCCGGGAAAAACCCGGATCTCTGCGCCGTTTTATGAAAAAATGGGGCGTGGAGGACGAGATCGAGTGGGTGGAAATGCATCAGCTATATCGGGTGGTCTATCCCGGCCATCTGGATCTGCGTCTCGGTACGGACATGCAAGAGGTGATTGCCGTCTTGCAGGAGCGCTTCCCCGCTGAAAAAGAAGCCATTGCCGAATATATCAAGACCTGTTATCTGTACGCTTACCAGGAATATATGATCGCCACCGAAAAGAATTTTGACGAGAGCAAGACGGCGGAATACGAACTGTATCTGAAATACGCGGGCAAAACCGCCGAGGAAGTGCTGAACGAATTTTTTCGGGACCCGCTGCTCAAATTGTCCCTGAATATGTATTGGACTTATATGGGTATGAAACCTTCCCGGCTGCCTTTTGCTCTGATGGCGGGATTGACCTATGTTTATCAGGCGGAAAAGCCTTACCATGTAATCGGCGGCTCCCAGACCATGTCCAACGCTTTGGTCAACAAGTTCATTCAGTACGGCGGGGAAGTGCGCTTCAACACCCCGGTGCGCAAAATTCTGGTGGAAGACGGCAAGGTACGGGGCGTGGAAACGGCGGCAGGCGATGTGCTGACCAGTGACGTCGTCATTTCCAACGCTTCCACCATTGATACCTACGTAAACTTGGTCGACGATCCCACCCAGGTGCCGGAAGCGGAAATGAGGAGTCTGGGCTCCAGGGATATAGGAACTTCGGGTTTTGTCATTTATCTAGGGTTGGATGCTACGCCTGCAGAGTTGGGTATCCGCGACCCGCTGACCGTATTTTATCAGACCGACGACATGGAGGAGAGCTTTGCCAACGCTCATTCCACCGCTGCCGGCAATTGCGATATGATCATTTCCTGCTACACCTTGGACGATCCCAGGTATTCACCAACCGGATGCACTCAATTAGCCATCGTGACCCTGTCCTATGCCGATGCCTGGCTGGGGGTGCCCTCTGAACAATACCACGAAGTAAAATATAAACGGGCGGCTGAGCTCTTGGAAAAAGCCGAAACCATTTATCCCGGCCTGAGCGAGCATATTGAGGAGATGGAAATCGCTACCCCCCTTACCTTCATGCGCTATCTAAACCACCCGGGCGGCGCTTTCTACGGGTTTGACCAAAACATTAAGGACAATCCGCCCTTTTTGGCCAATCGCTCGGCCATCGAAGGCTTGTATTTTGCCGGCACCTGGGTGGGCACCTGCGGTTTCCAGCCCACGATGATGTCCGGCTATAAAGCGGCCCGGACGGCTTTACGGACCATGGGGAAGGGGGGACGGTAAGATGGACTACCGGAAATTTATCGATGGTTACGACCGCATCCAGCAGGAAATTGAGATCTGCGAGAAATATGGACACGATTACCGCACCGAGGAAAAAGGACGCACGGCTGCCCTGGTGGCCAATATTCATCCGGGGCAGTTGCGGCTGAAACTTACGGAGGTAATTGATGAAACCCCGGAGGTGAAAACCTTGCGCTGGGCCGACGCAGACGGAAGGCAACTGCCGCCTTTCCAGGCGGGGCAGTATCTGAGTCTGAAATTGACCCTGGACGGCGTTCATACTACCCGTCCTTACAGTATTTCCTCCTCGCCGCGGCAAAGAGCTTATTATGATATCACCGTCCGCAGTATTCCCGGAGGGCTGGTGTCCAGCTATCTGCTGGGGCTTAAACCCGGCGCGGTGGTAACCAGCGGCGGGCCGGAAGGGCATTTCGTGTATAATCCGGTGTTTCACGGGAAAAAGCTGGCCATGATCGCCGGCGGCAGCGGAGTCACGCCCTTTATGAGCATGATCCGCGAGGTCTGTCAGGCCGGATTGGAGCGGGAAATTACTCTGATTTACGGCGCCAAATCGGCCGGTGATCTGATTTTTGCGGCTGAACTGAAAGCTTATAATGATAAATGCAGCAATTTTACCTTTATCCCGGTGATTGAAGACGCGGTGGGAGTTATCGACGGCGCAGCCATAAAAAATGCGCTGGACGTTGGTCATGTCAGTATGTTTTACCTGTGCGGGCCCCAGGGTATGTACGGAGCGGTGAAAAAAGCCCTGGCCGCTGCCGGTGTACCCAATCGCAAGATCCGGCAGGAGATGTCCGGTACGGCCGATGATCCTTCCGTATATCCGCAATGGCCGGCCGAAATCGCCCTTGATCAGGAATTTGCGGTCAAAGTCGCGAATCAAATTATTCCGGCCAAGGCCGGAGAGCCCTTGCTTAAGGCTTTGGAAAAAGCCGGGCTGAAGGTTCCGTCCTCCTGCCGCTGCGGCGAATGCAGCTACTGCCGGGTGAAGATCATCAGCGGAACCGTATTTGAACCGGAGACATCCCTGGTCAGAATGAGCGACTGCCAATACGGCTATGTACACAGCTGCCAGGCTTTCCCCACCAGCGACCTGGAGATTTTGCTGTAGCTTTAAAGAAAGGGAAGCACGAGGGCGGTTCTTTTACGTCCGCAAGAACCTTGAAATACCCTAAAAAAACCCAACAAAAAGAACGTCCCCTTGTTGGATTAGGGGCAGAATTGGCGGTATAGGTCCGCGTAGGCGTTTATTTCATTTTCGGGAGCGAAGCGAGTTTTTACTAAGGCCTGGGCAGCCGCGCCCATCCGGGCGGCCAGTTGCGGGTTATCCAGCAGCGTTTTGGCCGCCCGGGATAATTCGGCGGCATCATGGACATAGAAACCTTCCCGGCCATTATTGATGAGGTTCAGGTTGCCCGGCGCTGCCGTAAGAATGCAGGGAAGTCCCAGGCTCATGGCCTCCAGTGCCCCCTGGGGCTGTCCTTCACAATGGGAACTGTTAATGACCGCATGACAATGGCGAATCAGACTGCTTACAACCGTATGGGGTATCTCTCCCAGCCACGCCACCCAGGGCAAGGTTTTAATACGCTCCAGCAACTGCCGGCTATAGGCCGGATCGATGGCGGCGCCGATGATCACCAGTTTTAACCGGGGATGGTTCGGCTGGATGCTTTCCAGGCCATCAAGGGCCAATTCCAGGTTTTTCACCGGTCGTAAGCCGCTGGGCAGATAAAAAACGAAATCCTGGGGCCCAATGGCCGCAGGCAAAGCCAAAGAGGCGGAGGGTTCGGGCAGGCTGATCCCTTGCGGAATTACCGTCAGCCGGTCGGTCAGTTGGGGATAAGGATGACTGAGCAAGGGCTCAAAATCCCGGTGAAAAACCACGATTTTATCAGCCGAGGACAAGCCTGGTATAACATATGGGTCATTTTGGGCTAGGTCTTGGTGCAGGTCCGTGCCGGTAGCGGTCAGAATGACCGGCATATTCTCCAGGGAGGGTATTTCCGCCAGCAGCTTGCCCCAATGGCGGGCATGAAAGGCATGCAGGAGACAAGGGCTCTGCTCCAGTGCTTCCCGTACCTGGGCCGCGACGTCCTTATCCTCCAGGGACACCAGATCGATCATATAACCGCGCCGCTCCAATCCGGTTTTGATACGGAGGCTGGTAATGCTGTTGCCCCGCTGGCTGTATTTAAAAGGCGAAATCATCAATACTCGGTTCTGTTTATTTGACAAGGAACGCTCGCAACTCCTTTGGCAGTAGTTAAAGACGGGTTTTGATTACTTGAAAGCACTCGACATACTGGCCCGCGCCGCTGGTTATGCCGCGATAACGGTTTAAGCCCTGCACGGCTTCATCATAAGCGATGTCAGCCAACTGGGATCCATGGCGGCCCAGGGCATTCAGCTTGGTGGCCATATAAGCGCTGATGTCGACGGTCAAATTATAACGCTCTAAAGGGGTCCATACTTCATAGGCCAGCAACGTTGCCGCCGACCAAGGCTGGGCGCCGCAAGCGGCGAACCAGGGACCGGACGCTCGCCGGCAGGCTTCTATTACCAACTGGGAACATTGCTGGTGATCCCGGACTTCTTCCCGGGCGTGGGGCAGGAATATAAGATCCGGTTGTTGGGAACGAATAATACTGATCAGATTCTCCAGCAGTTCCCGGTTCCAGGCGATATATCCATCCGGCTGGTGCAGAAAGGTCAGATCGCTGACGCCCAGCAAAGCCGCCCCTTGTGCGGCTTCATCCTCCCGCAGGGCGGCCAGTTCTTCCGGCTGGCGGTCAAGACTTCCGGCTTCGCCGGAGGTTAGGTATACGATGGCAGCATGATTTCCCTGGGCGGTATTCAGAGCGATGGTTCCGCCGCAGCCGATAACATCGTCATCGGGATGGGGAGCAAAAACGAGCAATCTTTTTATTTTCATACCCATTCCTTTCGCTACGCTCAAAGCACAAAAACGCTATGAAACATATTGGCTCCGAGCTATATTTCAACTATTATACAGCCCCAGAGATAGCAGTTAAATAAAAATCACATCCGAAAGGTCGCAAGCCAAGAAGGCCGGCTTCGGCTCCCTGTTCCCAGTATAGCGGAAAGGAACCGCTAGTAGTCTATAACATCTATATTTTATCCGGCGAGAAAAATTCTCGCCATGAAGAGCGGCGAGGGAGGGGAGGGGGGCGTCGATGACGTATTGCTGCGACCGACGATAACGTACCCCTGTGCCTCGCATAGCGAGGATTTAGCCGGCGGGAATTAAACTTT
>DATMYB010000418.1:0-8983 GCA_035561215.1 Syntrophomonas sp.
GTGTAATACGTTTAAGCTTTTCTGCTTCTTACTCCGCCCAACAGAAGGACGTTCTTTTTGTTGGATTGTTGGCCGGAGAATCATAGTTGGTTAGTTGAATGTTACAAACATTCCGTCGCCAGGCTCAGCGCCAAGTGCTCCTCCATGTTTATACATTCAACGCGATAATCCAACAAGGGGACGTTTTTTTGTTGGGTCACCGTCTTGCTCCGCCTAGTTTTTCGGCTAGGGGGGTGAGGCTGACTACGTAGACGGCGGCGCAGCTCAGCAGGGTTACCAGCAGGTACAGGGCGATCATGCCCCAAGTGCGGTCCCATAGACCCGGATAGCCGAGGATACCCGCCGCCGTTACCAGGGCGGTCAGCACCACAGGATGCAGCAGATATATAAGAAAAGACTGGCGGGAGATCCAGTCGACGGCAGCGCGAAAATGGCCGTGATAATGCCGGGCCAGGGAATAGAAAAAGAAATAGCTGCACACGGTGTACAACGTTACCGTGGGGCGGCTGGAAGAACCGAAAATATTATTGATATAGCCGTCCCCGATCACCAGCGCCAGGCTGAAGGCCCACAGCAGTCCCAGCCCAAGGCGGCGGTCGCGGAGGAACCCGGACCAGCTTTTATGGTAGAGAGCGGCGACCATGCCGAAGACAAAAAAGAAGATCCATACGGGAAAGACTACCAGAAACAAGTTGCTTATCGTTTGGCTAAAGATGATCTCTCCCCGGTTTTGCGCGTTTAGTATAAGCTGACAAACCAGGGTAAGGGCCAGCGCCGTCAGCAGGCAGAGGCGGGGGGAGCGCAGCAGCCAGCGGTACAACAGGGGATAGAGAATATACATCTGGATGATGATGATTACAAAATACAGATGATAATAAGCGTTGCCCCACAGCAATTGGGACGGAAGCCGAAGCAGCCCGGAGGGAAAATCCGCTCCGATCACGCTGGTCAGGCAGCAGTAAAACAAGCTCCATAAGAAATACGGCCACAGGATTTTACCAAAGCGCCGGCGGTAAAAATCAGCGGCGGAGAAAGAATCCCGGCGCTGATCCGCGTTGAACAACAGGAAGCCGGACATGATAATGAACAGGGGTACGGCGAAGCGGGCAAACTGGTTGGCCAGACACCCCCATATGGAAGTATATACATAGGAAGCACTCACATGGATACCGATCACAGTAAGGGCCGCCACCGTCCGCAGGAGATCAAACTCCTGCAGACGTTCCTGTTCCAGAATCATGGCTGGCTCCGATTCGCATTCATATTAAATTTGGCCACCGCCATTTCCACCAAACGGATACAGATCAGCAGCAGCGCGCCGGCCAGCAGGCCGGTTACCAATCCTGCCAGGGTGCGGTGGAAAGACATGCTCACCGCCGTGAAAACGTGGCAGAAGGAGTTGACCATGGAAATGCTGCCGATAACCGCCCCGAAGCCCAACAGAAGCAGCAGATTATTTTTATAGCGGCGGTACAGATAGACCGTGGCCATAAGGCAGGGATAACCGATTACGATTTCCTTGAAGCGCGGACGGGCCAGGAAAATGCCTTCCAGTATCTCCCGCAGCCGAATCTCCGCGCCGGTGACCTGGATATTGGAATCGTTGCCGCTGCGGCCGATGTATACGTATATGACCACCAGTGCCACCATAAACAGCGCCAAGGCCAGATAGGTGGGGCTTTTCTTCAGCCAGCCCTGCATCGTTTCCAGCGCCTTTCCCCGGGGAATAGTTACACACAAATAATTGAGCACAAACAGCAGCAGCGGCAATATAAAGGACACCTTTACCCCGCTGAAATAGGACAGATTCATAATAAAGCGGATATCCGCCAGGGAGCTGACGATGGTATACATGCCCAGGGCGTTAATGCCCAAAATGATGGCCAATGCGCTCAGCAGTTGGCGGATAAGGCCGTGCCCGGGATTATTTTTCAAATAAAGCAGCAGCAGCAGGCTGGAGAAAGACGGATACAGCACCGCCGCTGCCAGGGCATATATTTTGGAGAAATCCATATGCAATAGAATGTTTACGCCTAGGCAGCCCAGCACTCCCAGCACCGCCAGTCCGTACATCCAGACGCGCCGGGGATGCCACAAATACGCAAGGTAGAGCAGGAAAACCGCCAACAGGCTGAGGGAGACGGCCAAACGATGACCGGCAGTGGTGGCGTCGCTGTTCATCCCATAGGGGAGAGTGGTACCGGAAACGTCAAAACCCTTGGCAGCAATGACCGGCAAAAATCTGTCGATGGTATCGATGGTGCTGTCCAGATTGACGGAGGCCACGTTCTTCTCGTCATTGAAGGGCGCCACGTATAAAATCCTTATGCCCCGGTCGATCACGGCTCTGATCCAGCGGTAATAACGCTCGTCCACCGAAGTGACGAAATCATCGTTGCCGGTGGAATAAACCCGGTTGATGGGATATTTGGTGGCGGACATGACCACGTCCAGACCACTCTGTTCAATGACGCCCAACTGCTTGGAGGTTTCGATGACTCCTATGATCAGATCATATTTATCGATCACCTTGGCCATAACATCCAGGTCATCCGGATTGCCGCTGACGCGGTTGTAATTGAAAATCAAGGTTCTGATATTGTATTTATGGATCAGTGGCTCATATTCCTTCAGATAAGCGCTGTTGGAGCCGAGATTGTCGCCCGGCCGCAGGACGATGGCAAACCCCATGGATTTTACTTTCTGCAGGATCGGTTCTTCAAACCCCAATTGGACATCCACATCTTTGTTAATGTTGGTTTTGGATTTGTCCAACTGCTCCAGTTCCGCATTGATAATAAAATAATCGATCCCTTCCCCTTGGACCTCAATGATCCGTCCGGCATCAAAGCGATGTCCCAGACGCTCCCGCAGAAAATCCGCCGTTTCTTGTTCGTAGGCGGCCGCGACCAAATTAGCCGGGCTGATTTTATTGAAGGCAGGCAAACGGCTGACCGTTGCCCAAAGCTGCGGCTGATGCGTGCGGGCCTCCGCAGTAAAGTCGGCAAAGCTGGACACGCCGATCTCGCCCCGGGCGGCCAGGCCGCGCAAGGTAGTTTCCTTGACCGCGATATCCTTGACCCCGGCGTCTTTTAATTTTTCCAGCACTTCATCCACAGACCGGTTGGAAGCCAGCGCGCTTTTCTCAAACAGTTGATAATCGGCGACGGTCACCACCGAGTTATTCATCTTTTCGTTACTGGTGCGCAGGATAAAGCCGGACATGGACAGCAGCAGAGTTACAGCCAGTGCCAGCCATAAAAATACATATCGGCGACGCTTCATTAAATTGATTCCTCCTTCATGATCATTTCCTGGCGGAAGCCTCCCAACCAGGCCAGCAGCAGGTAAATAATACCGCTGGCCGCCAGCGGCAGTAAAAAGGAAAGCCACAACCCGCCGGTAAACAAGCGACCGCAGACAACGATCGTTATTACCATGCCGGCTACGGGCAGGCATAGCCGCAGGAAAAACCCTGCGATCTCCCGCCCTAAAAATGGACCGATAATTCGGCGCACGGTAAAGCCCATGATCAGCGCGTAAAGGGACAGGCAAAATGCCGTCGACAAGGCCATACCGGTTATTCCCGCCTGACGGAAGCACAGCAGATTGATGACCACGTGCAGCAGCAGGCAGAACAGGCTGGCGTACATGGGCGGCTTAAATCGTTTCAGCGCGTAGAACACCCGGTTAAATACTTCCTGACAGGCATACCCCGCTACCGCCAGGCTGTAGCATAAAAAGGCGGTGGCGGTCAATTGGGTGGAAGTGGAGGTGAAAGCGCCGCGCTCGTAAACCAGCGCGATGATGTCACTGGAATAAGCAGCTACCAGGATCAAATAAGGCACTAGAATGAAAGCCAAAATTTTAAAACCATAACGCAGCATGGAACGTACCCGGCGGTAATCTCCCTCCATGCAGTATTGAGAGAGACGGGGAAAGATCACCGTCGATAAAGCAATAATGAAAACCCCGGTTACCGTGATGAAAAGATTGCTGCCATAGCCCAGGGCGGCCGCCGTACCTTCGTCCAAATGGGTACCAAAGGAGCGGTCGATGATCAGACAGAGCTGCAGCAGGGCATTACCCAACAAAATAGGAATCAAATGCTTGAACATATTCACGGTGTGTTTATTTTTCCAGTCGATTTTCCAGGAAAAGCTGTATTTTTCCTTAAACAGCACCGGGGTTTGGATCAGGAATTGCAGCAGCCAGCCGATGGTAGTTACACAGCCGATGAAAATGAGATCCTGCCCCTTGAGCAGCAGGGAAATGATGATCAAAAAATTAAAGGGGATGCTGATGGCGGCGGACAGCAGGAAATAGCCGTGAACCTGGAGCACGCCGGCGGTTATGTAGGTCAGGGTTACAAACAGCAGGGTAGGGATCATAATCCGGGTCAGCAGCAGCGCCATGGAGGATACCTCGTTCTGCAGCCCCGGCGCGATGAGTTTGGTCAGGGCCGGCGCAAAAACGATCCCCAGCAGAGACAGCAGCGCCGCTCCCAGCGCCACCTGGGCATAAAGGTTGGACAGATAACGGTTCCTTTCTTCTCTAGTGCCGTGCTTCAGGTAATAAGTAAGATCGGGTATGTTGACGAAGGACAAGGCATTGCCGATGCTGGAAAAGAGCAGGCTGGGCAGGCTGAAAATGACCTGAAAGAGATCGGCCAGTACAGCGGTTCCGAAAACGGAAGCAAATACAATGTCCCGGGCGAAGCCCAGCAATTTGGATATGAAAATCATCAGCGAAACACCGATAAAAGTTTTGCCGGTGCGGGTGTTGTCTTGGTCCATGTTCAACCTCAAATCTGCAGAAATGTTTCACGTGAAACATTTTTCTGACGCAAGTTTTTTACTGAACAGATGTAAAGACCGGCGGAGCGGGCTTTACGAATTAACGGGCTCAGACCCGGCGAGCTGATTTTGGTACTACTTCCAGAGTCAGTCGGGCGTTTTCCCGGGATTGGACTCGCATTTTCTCCGCCTGGGCACGGAATTGCTCCCGGGCGGCTTGATTATACAATTGTTCTTCGATCTGGGCGATCATCAGATCGGTTTCCCCGGTCAGGGGCCGTTTGCCGAAAAGATCGAGGAAAGCGTCGATCTTGGGATCGTAGGAAATGCCGGTAAAAGGCACGTCGCAACTGGCGGCAAAAATCAAAGCGTGCAGACGCATCCCCACCATCAAATCCAAATTACAGATGAGGGCCAGATGCTGCTCAGTGGTCATCTCATCACTGAGCAGGAAATATTCTTCTTTCATATAAGAAGCGACCAATTCCGATTCCTTTATGTCCGCCGGATAATCCATCGGGACGAAAATCACCTTCAATCCGGAGCGGGCAAAATAATCCAAAACCACGGCCAGATTTTGCTGATAACCCTGCAGCGCCGGCCAGTGACGCACCGACACCCCCATACACTTGCCCGTGTCCCCGTTCAAAAACGGAAAGCGCCGCAGCATATCGGCTTTGCTGTCCTCGTTGGCCTGCAGTGCGAAAACCGGGTCGGCAGTAACTTTAATAGGAGGTTTATTTACTCCCAGACGGTGCATAAAATCACGGGAAGCTTGGTCCCGCAGCGTGATCAAATTCACCCGGTCGGCTACCCGCCCCAGCAGCCAGCGGTTAAAGGAACGCCGGATCGGTCCCACTCCCTGGGCGTAGAATACTACCGGTTTGCCCAGCATGCGGGCCAGCAGCACCACGCTGATATAGTATAGAAGAGAGCGGGAACTGGTGACATCCTGAAATATGCTGCCGCCCCCGCTGATAAGCAGATCGCTGGTCAGCAATTCGCGGGCCACCGCCCAGGGATTCATATTATAGACAGCTCTGATATTGTGCAGTCGTCTGGTCTTGGCCGGGTTCCCGGAAAAAACCACGAATTCGCAATCCGGAGCCAGACTTTCCAGTGAAGAGCGTATGGCCAGGAGCAATGCTTCATCTCCTGCATTGTCGAAACCGTAATATCCTGACAGCGCAATTTTCATTTAGGACTCCCATCCGGCTTTAAATTTCTTTGCTAAGTGATAGTATACGTTATTATTGATTTTTGAGATAGAGAAGTTGTATTTTTCTGATGGTTTTTTATTAAATGAACTAAATCTTGGTGTATAGACAAGCCCGAACCGCGGTGTTAGAATTAGCCTAGATCAAGGTGGGGAGGATTGTTTTAAAATGTCATTTTTTATGTCGGCATTAGCTTTGGTGTCGGCTTTTGTGATTGCCTATTTTTGCGTGCCGCAGGTTATCCGCCTGGCTTATCGACTGGGGGCCATAGACAAACCCGAAAAGCGCAAGGTGCATGAAACCGATATGCCCCGCATGGGAGGGCTGGCTATTTTTGTTGCTTTTTTGCTGTGCGTGCTGCTGGGGGTGAAAGTTTCCGGTCCGTATTTGGGTATAGTTATTGGAGCCGTTATCGTATTTATTGTCGGAATACTGGATGACATTTACCAGTTGTCGGCTTGGGTCAAGCTGGCAGGGCAGATTGTCGCTGCCGCCGTAGCCATATATTTTGGCGTGGTGATCAATTTCGTCAGCAATCCCTTTGACGGTATGCTGTCATTGGGATATTTGAGTATACCGCTGACCTTCCTGTGGATCGTAGGCATCACCAACGCCATCAATCTCATCGACGGTCTGGATGGCTTGGCTGCCGGTGTGGCAGGTATAGCCGGTCTGACCATGGGAATCGTGGCCTTTATGCAGGGTCAGGAGACCACCGGTTTGATTGCTTTTATCCTGGTGGCTTCCATTATGGGATTTTTGCCGTATAATTTTCATCCCGCCCGTACCTTTATGGGTGACTGCGGCTCGAATTTTCTGGGCTTCGTGCTGGGATGTCTGGCAGTCACCGGCGTAGCCAAGAGTACCGCCTTGATTTCCCTGGTGATACCGATCGTGATTTTGGGAATACCGATCTTTGATACGTTTTTTGCCATATTCCGGCGCATCTATAAAAAGACGCCCATATTTAGTCCGGATAAAGATCATTTGCACCATCGTCTGCTGAAAATGGGCTACTCCCACCAAACGACGGTTTTGATCATTTACGCCATCAGCGGTTTTTTCGCCCTGACCGCCATTGTTCTGAGCTGGTTTAACAATCCCAAGGCCACGGTGGTGCTGGCGTTTATGCTGTTGTTGATCGTAATCGGAGCTAATCGGATCGGGATGGTGACCGGCCAGGCTAAAACGTCTTTGCATGGGCGCCACCAGAGCAACGAACTGCATTCGTAAGAGTATTAAGTATAAGGACGCGTAGTGTTATGTCGAAGTTAAAAATGCTATTTAAATTAATACTGGTCTTCGTTCTGATTTTCGGAGCTTCCTTCGGCGTGGGTGCATCGATCCACAGCTTTCTGCTGGCAGAAGATCAGCAGGAGACTGCGGAGGAAGTATCCAAAATTCCGGAGGGCGAAAGAACCAACATTCTGCTGCTGGGAGTCGACGCCCGCAAAGGCGAAAAGCAGACTCGCAGCGATACCATTATACTGGCTTCCATTGATCCCAAGCTGAATAAAGTAGCGTTGATTTCCATTCCCCGGGATACCCGGGTGGATATCCCCGGCAGTTGGGTGGACAAGATCAACGGCGCCAACACGGTGGGCGGCCCCAAATTGGTGGTCAAAGAAGTAGAAGAGATGATGGGCGAGGACATCGACTATTACGTGGAGATGAATTTTGAGGGATTCAAGAAAATTATCGATAAAATTGGCGGCGTAAACATCAACGTCGATCAGCGCATGTACAAGCCTACCGAAGACATCGATCTTAAACCCGGTCAGCAAACCCTGAACGGCTACGACGCGCTGGCTTTCGTCCGCTACCGGGATTATGCCCTGGGAGACATCGCCCGTACCGAGCATCAGCAGATTTTCCTGAAAGCACTGGGAAAAGAACTGCTGCAAGCCAAAAATATTGTTAAACTGCCGTCCCTGGTCAAAGTGGTGAAAGAGAATATCGACACCAATCTGACTACGACGGATATGCTGAAAATGGCCGCCTGGGCGCCGGGTTTCAGCGGCGATTCCATCGTAGCCCAGACCCTGCCCGGTTATTTTCTGGACAAGCGCGACAGCAACGGCGTTTTGCTCAATAGCTATTGGGTGGCGGATCAGGATAAGACCGACGGATTGCTGGATAAAATGCTAGCCGGGCAGACGGTGGCGGTAGTGTCGGAAACGCCGGCCGCTTACGTCAATACTCCGTCCTCAACCGTCAAGCCGGACTCATCGACTCAGACCGACACCGGCAGCGATGACGCGGATATAAATACAGGTACAGATGCGAATACAACAGATATAGATATAGAAGCCATCCCCGAGGATGAAGACACGGTGCCGGCTTCCGGCGAGTCGGATTGGGAGCAGGTTCAATGGCCTGACGACGGCCAGAACGACGCGGACAAGGTGTAGCAGCCGGCGCTGCGTACATAAATTCCGGTGCGATGATAAACCGGGGCAATTGTAAAATTGAAAATGCAAATCCCTTTTGCCAAGCGGGCGTTTTATCAAAAGCGTTTAATTGCTTATTGCTAAATTAAACGCTTTTATGCTAGTGTACTGTGTCATTCACTTTTGGATAAAGGACGCAGAATGAATTTTCAGTCTGCAAGGCGGAGGAACGAAGCATAGCTGTAGCTATGGTGAGCGACGACAACGTAGCAGATGGAAATTCAGACCAGTCATTTGCCGAAATGTGAGTGATATAGTATACTAGTAGTTTGTGTCGCCTAAAAGTTTAGGTTATCCGCCGAGGAAAATTTTTGCAGGACAAGACGGAGGATTGAGCAATACTGGACGTATTGCGATTGACGACACCGAAGTCCTACGAAAATTTGGCCGGCGGGAAGCAAAGTTTTAGGTGACACAGACTACTAGCATTGCAAACGGAAAGGATGCATTTATTTATGAAGAAAAGAATTCTGACCGGCGACCGCCCTACCGGCAAACTGCACCTGGGACACTATGTTGG